>RDYZ01000242.1 GCA_004293855.1 Oscillatoriales cyanobacterium
CATTTCAACGATGAATGATGGTTGTATATTTGGCGTTAATTAGCCGTGAAATACGCGACGTAGATGCAGCACGTCGCCCATCTGTCGAATTTGAGCAAACATGCGATCGAGCTGATTGAGATCGTGAATGCCGACGCCGAGGTCAATCACCGCCGGTTTGCCTGCGTGGGTATGCACCTGGGCACTGTGGACATTAATGTCATGATCCCGGAGACGTGACAGAATATCGTTCAGGACACCGACTCGATCGATCACCTCGATCGAAACATCCACCGGATAGGTCGGCGCTCGCTTGCCTTCTACCGTTAAACTCGGATTCCAGCTCACGGGGATCAGCCGTTCTCCCGGTACATTATTGGTATTCGGGCAGCCCTGACCGTGGATCGAAATACCGCGATCGCGCGTCACCACCCCCAAAATCGGCTCACCCGGAATCGGCTTACAACAACCCGCGATGTGGTGTAGCATCCCCTCGATCCCGCGAATCGGATCATTACTGTGTGCCTCCTCACCCTGGGTTTGGCTGGCAGGCTTAATATACATCGGCAGCTCATCCGCCAAGGTCGCATCGAACTTCGGCTCCTCCTTGGGCTGCAACGCCTTCACCGCCACTTGCAACCGGTTCACCACCTGGTTCAGCGTAATATAGCCATAGCCGACCCCCGCCAGCAAATCCTCCACACTGTGGTAGTTACAGCGCTCCGCCACCATCTGCATCGGTGCGGATTTTAACAACGCCTCAAATCCTTTTTTGCCCAACTCTTTTTCCAGCAGGTCGCGGCCTCGGGCGATGTTGTCATCCCGGTGCGACTTTTTAAACCAGGCACGGATACGGTTGTGGGCGCTGTGAGTGACGGTAAAGTTCAGCCAATCGAGACTGGGATGACTATTCTTTTGGGTGATAATCTCCACCAGATCGCCATTATGTAACACCGTGTCTAGGGTCACCATCCGACCGTTGACCTTGGCTCCGGCGCAGTGGTTCCCCACCTCCGTATGGATGCGGTAGGCAAAGTCCACCGGTGTTGCACCCCGTTTGAGGGGGATCACATCACTACTGGGGGTAAACACGTACACATCATCGTCAAACAGCTTGTCTTTGATGCCTTCCATATACTCACTGGCATCCGACTTGAGATCGTCTTGCCAGTCGAGCAGTTGACGTAACCAGGTAAATTTATTGTCGTCGTCCGACATTTGGGCATTCGAGCCGCTTTCTTTGTATTTCCAGTGAGCCGCGATCCCGTATTCGGCGACGTGGTGCATTTCGTAGGTGCGGATTTGCACTTCGATCGGGCGTTGACTTTGGCGACCCATAACACCGGTGTGGAGCGACTGGTAACGGTTGGGTTTGGGAAGACCAATGTAATCTTTGAAACGACCGGGGATCGGACGAAAGGCATCATGAACGATCGACAGGGCACGATAACAGTCACCGTTGTTCGCGACGATGATTCGGACGGCGGCAATATCATAAATTTCACTAAATTCTTTCTTCTGCTTCGTCATCTTGTTATGGATGCCGTACAGATGTTTGGGACGGCCACTGACCTCAAAGTCTTGAATATCCAGTTGTTGCAAGCGTTCGGTGATGGTGGCCGTCACCTGCGATAAGCGCGACTCGCGATCGGCTCGCTTATCAGCAATCAGATCCCGGATTTTGGCATAGGCTTCCGGGTCTAGATACTTAAACGATAAATCTTCCAGTTCCCACTTAAAGCGCCCGATCCCCAAACGGTTCGCCAGGGGCGCGAAAATATCCAGGGTTTCACGGGCAATTCGTTTCTGTTTTTGGGGAGCTAGGTGTTCGAGGGTGCGCATATTGTGCAGCCGATCGGCCAGCTTGACCACAATGACGCGAATATCTTTCGCCATCGCCAAAAACATCCGGCGAAAATTTTCGGCTTGGTGTTCTTTCTTACTCGAAAACTCAAACTTGGATAGCTTCGTCACCCCCTCCACCAGACCGCGCACCTCGACCCCAAAATGGGCTTCGATATCGTCCGCCGTCACATCCGTATCTTCGACCACATCATGGAGAAAACCGGCCGCAATCATGGCTCCCCCACCGCCCAGATCCCGCAATAATCCCGCCACGGCAACCGGATGCGCGATATAGGGTTCACCCGATTTGCGGCACTGATCCGCGTGGAGATCGTAGGCAAAATTAAAGGCACGGGCGATCATTTGGCGTTCCTCGATCGAGAGGTTCGCGACAAAAGCTTGGGGATAAGTCGGCTCCAGACAGGCTTTAAGCCAATCCGGGAGATCGATGGATCGATCAAAGGAACAGGAAGCCTCAGAGGAAAATGTGGCAATCATGGTGTCAGCCCAAAGATGGATCAAGAGGTGGATCGAGTGGCAACAAAATGTGAAATACGCTGGACGTATCGCACGTTGTTTTGATGCGGAAATGTCGCGATCGCCGTGATGTAAAGAGAGAGACGTAAATCGCGAGACAGATAGCGTAACGTACGTAACGAAAACTATTGAACGGACACGGTGTTGAGAACCCGTAACAATGGATTTCAAATCCCTTTGGGGTTCGACACCGGTTAGTCCTCAAACGGAGGAGCCCAACTCTGTTCTTAATGCGCGGTTCTGAATGCATCAAGCCCAGGGGCAGAACGAAGACATCCTGTCCGATGTCGTTACGTCACGTATCAGAAAATTTAAAAGAACTGTTCAACGAATAATGTCTTTAGCCTACAATCGCGGCAAAAAAAATGCTCGTTCTTGGATCTGTTGTTAATGTAGTTTGAACAACAGGGCTATTGACGTCTTTTGATTTATTTAAGATTCTGTCAAGATACGTGAATAGAGCGGTAATCGTCAAACCTTTCTATCTGGTATCGATTAGATGAGTTTTTCCTCAGAACGTCCGAGTCAGATGCTGCATTCGAGTCTGAAGCGAGGCCGTTGGATCTTGAGGGAATGAATGCAATCCAGGGACATCAAGGCATCGATTTAGCAATTTTTGTGAGGAAGATCATGGTTCTTTCCCAATCTCGTCAGAAATTTTATCGGCAGTTTGGTGATCGATTAGCCCGATTAACCGAAGAGGCCCGATCGCAGTCCTGCCAGGATGTCGCGAACGGTGTCACCCAGGACTGGATGGCAACGATCCTGTCACTTCAAACAGAGTTTCAGTGTGAGGTGATGGACTCGTTAGAGCCTGAGGTTGTGGAGTTAAACGGACGGGTTCGAGCGATCGAGACCGAAATTTTTCGGGTGCTGAAACTGCTAGCCACAGACTTTCTCTTCTTAAAATCCGCCAAACAACCTCCCACGCTACGCTTGAGGCATCAACAATTTTGCGATCGCCTCACCGCCGCCACGGCCTACAGTCAGGCGATTATGGCCTTGGCAACCTCGGACGCGGCGGACAGCTTGGATAACTCGAAGGTGAAATCGACCTCGCCGCCCTCAACGGTCTAGCCTCGGAGACAAACCGATCAGGAGTATGCGTTTGTCCTGATCTTCGTTCTACCTGATAGCCGATCGAGTCCCCCAACCACGTACAATCCGGTAGCGGGTGGGTCGTGTCTCGACTCCTGTACGTTTCATTTTCCCGTGCTTGACCTCATGCAATCGCCGAAAGATTCCAGTGTTACCTTGGTCGAAGAAACTCTTGCGGAGGGGTTAGTGGTGTACCGCTGCCCGAGTACGGGGGGGTTTTGGCTTGAACGATCGCGGTATGAGGCGTGGCTATCGGACGAGACGCACGCGATCCCCTCGATTTCGGAGATGGTGCATCGACTGGGAACGATCCCGACCAACCCAGCACCGGAAGACAGTCGTGCGGCCCTCTGTCCGGCGACGGGACGGTTTTTGATTCGAGCCCGAGTGGATACGCATCCTCCTTTTTATGTGGAACGATCGCCCGAGGGGGGCAACTTTTGGATCGATCAGGGGGAATGGGACGTGTTGATCCAGTTGGGGTTAGCGCCGCAGCTCGATGTGCTGTTTTCATCGGAATGGCAGGCCAAATTACGGGATTTTCAGCAAATAGAACGGCAGAAACAGGCGACGATCGACAAGCTCGGTGAGGATCTGGCGCGTCAGGTGTTTGAGCTAGCGGATGCTCTGCGGGCACATCCCCAGGGGGATTTTGGGGTGGCCTATTTGATGCAACAGTTCGATCGGGCGAACGTCTAGGGTTTGGCTGGATTCGTTGTGGGGTAATCCCGCGACACCCGTGGGCTCGGGATTAACCGGGAACGATCGGTGGTGTTTCCACCTCATCCAGCCGCACCCAGATCGCCAAGCCACCACCTTTACCTCGGGCCGCGATCGCGTTGGCACTCACCCAAAAATAATTAAAAAATGGTCGTTGCTTGAGGGGGCGATCGGCAAATGTTGCCTCACTGGCCGCCCCCTGCCCCAGCTCACCGCGATACACAACCCAATGACCGATCGCCACCGACCAGCGCGTAAAGTCAAAGGCCAAGATCCGCTTACCGGTGATCGCTTCGATCGGCCCGGTGACAGTGAGTTTTAAGCTGCCGATCGCCACGGTATTCACCGCCCGCCCGGATCGGCTTAACTGAACCTCTGAGTTTATCTCAGCACCATAGGCCAGGGTGATTTTGGGAAGTCCCGGTAAGTAACGCCCCGCCCCGATCGCCCGACCGGCTCGCTGGCGTGTTTTGGTTGTCCCCGTAACAAATGTAAGCCGCCAGGTTCCGAGTAGATCCGCCAGTCGCAGCGGTTCCCCCGGATGGGATCGCTCGATCGTCCGCAGGGCTGCAACCACCTCCGCTGGCGTCGGACGATCGGCGATCGTCACACGAGTCAGGATCGCCACAGCATGATCGAGGGTGGGGTTTAGCATTGGGTTGGGGAGGGTTGTGGCTTGTAACGGTCAGCAATTTTAAGTCGGTCTCGGGAGAACGCCTCAAACACGTTTTAAGATAGGAGGCTACACCCGCTAACGATTATTTCAGAATTATTAAGGTCAATGAGCAAAGGAACGCTGTTCGATAAAGTTTGGGACGCTCACACCGTCGGGACACTGCCGTCCGGTCAAACCCAGTTGTTCGTTGGCCTGCACCTGATTCACGAAGTCACCAGCCCCCAAGCCTTTGCCATGTTGCGCGAACGTGGCCTGAGTGTCCTGTTTCCCGATCGGACCGTTGCCACTGTCGATCACATCGTTCCGACTGAAAATCAGGCGCGTCCCTTCGCCGATACCCTCGCCGAGGAGATGATCCAAGCGCTGGAACAAAGCTGCATAGACAATAACATTCGCTTTAATAACGTCGGCTCCGGTCGCCAAGGCATCGTCCACGTCATCGCCCCAGAGCAGGGGTTGACCCAACCGGGCATGACGATCGCCTGCGGTGATAGCCACACCTCCACCCACGGCGCCTTTGGTGCGATTTCCTTCGGGATCGGTACGAGCCAAGTTCGCGATGTCCTCGCCTCCCAAACCCTGGCTTTGGGCAAGCTGAAAGTCCGTCGTATTGAAGTCAACGGTGACCTCAAACCGGGCGTCTATGCCAAAGATGTCATCCTGCACATCATCCGCAAATTGGGCGTCAACGGTGGTGTCGGTTATGCCTACGAATACGCCGGAACCACGTTTGAGGCGATGTCGATGGAAGAGCGGATGACCGTTTGCAATATGGCGATCGAAGGCGGCGCACGTTGCGGCTACGTCAACCCCGATCAGGTCACCTATGACTACCTCAAAGGCCGCGAATTTGCCCCCCAGGGTGAAGCCTGGGACAAAGCAATGACCTGGTGGGAGAGTCTCCGCAGCGATGCCGATGCGGAATATGACGATGTGGTCACCTTCAATGCGGCGGATATCGCCCCGACGGTAACCTGGGGCATCACCCCTGGTCAGGGTATCGGCGTGGATGAAACCATCCCCACGCCGGACAGCTTCAGCGATAGCGATCGCCCCTTGGCTCAGGAAGCCTACGCCTATATGCAGCTTCAGCCCGGTCAGCCGATCGCGGGCACTAAGGTCGATGTTTGCTTTATCGGAAGCTGCACCAACGGACGCCTGAGCGATTTACGCGAGGCCGCCAAGTTTGCCCAAGGTCGCCACGTGGCGGCGGGGGTGAAAGCCTTTGTGGTTCCCGGTTCCGAAGAGGTCAAACAGCAAGCCGAAGCGGAAGGGCTCGATCGTGTCTTCCTTGAGGCCGGATTTGAGTGGCGCAATGCGGGCTGCTCCATGTGTTTGGCCATGAATCCCGATAAGCTGGTGGGGGATCAAATCAGTGCCTCATCATCGAATCGTAACTTTAAAGGTCGTCAGGGATCATCCTCCGGGCGAACCCTGCTCATGAGTCCGGCGATGGTGGTGGCGGCAGCGGTCAATGGAGCCGTTACCGATGTGCGCGACCTGCTGTAAACGCACTTCGTCCCGTGGCTCAACATGATTGATCGACCCTACACCACCGCCATCTTTGCCATGAGTGCGGATGGCAAGATTTCCGATTACCAACGATCGGGGCGAAAGTTTGGCTCACAGCAGGATTTTCGTCAGCTTGAGGAATGCGTTGCGGCCTCGGATGCGGTGTTGATGGGGGCGGGAACCCTGCGATCGGGCGGGACCGCCATGCGCGTCCTGTCCGATGATTTATTGCAACAACGCCACACTCAGGGAAAACCGCCACAACCACGACAGTTGATTGTGTCGCGATCGGGCAACATTCCCCGAGACCTGAAATTTTTTCACCAGCCGATTCCGCGTTGGTTAGTCACCACCGTCCAAGGGGCAGAGTTGTGGCGTACGGGCATCGCTTTCGATCACATTTGGGTCTGTGAATGTCGCGACCCGCAAGCGATCGGGCGATCGGAATCAGCAGTGACGCGCGACGTACAAAAAACGATTCACTTAGAGCTGATGCTACACCGCTTAAAAGGCGATGGCGTCCACCAACTGGCGGTGTTGGGGGGTGGGGCATTGGTGGCTGACTTATTCGACCTTGGTGCGATCGATGAGATCCGACTCACGATTTGTCCCCTCATCCTAGGGGGAGCCACAGCCCCCACACCCGTCGATGGTCTTGGGTTTCTAAATCAAATGCACAGCGATCGATCCGCACCGCAGTTGACACTTTTGGCAGTTCAACCGGTGAATCAAGAGATTTTTCTCCGCTATCGCGTGAGTTACAGTCACCCAAGGCATCACGAACGCAACCCAGCATCCCCGGCGGGCTCGATCGCCGATCCTCCACCCCCCCCAGGAGTAACGGCAAGCTAGTAGCTAAACTTCGCCGACTCATCACGGGTGATATTGCCTTTGATCGCATACTCCACCGACCAGCGCGGTGGATCAACTCGAGCACCGTTATAGAATGCTTCCCAGTGCAAATGAGGCCCCGTCGCCCCACCACTGGCGCCCACCGCTGCAACGATCGTCCCCACATCGAACGTACCATCAATGCAGTCGCTCAGGTGCAACGCCTTAAACTCGTATTCCGGCATACTCGAGCTCGACATCTGCGCAACCAACCCCCCTGCATCGTCGGTGTAACACGACACCGTCACGGTCGATCCCTGCTTGCCCACCGCAAAAATGGGAGCACCATTCGGCATCGCCACATCCACCCCGAAATGCGGCACACTGTGATAGCCATACACGGGGTGGACGTCCCGACAATCGGACGCATCGGAGCTTTCACAGGGGAGATAGGTATCCGTCACCCGATAACTTCCCACCCGCTGTTCATCCCGAACCGGCGCATCAATTCCCTGGGGAATCGCATTGGTAATACCCAGGATTGATAGCTGAGCGGTTTCATGGGTCATGCTGGTGGGCACTCGATCCGAGTCAGACCCACCACCAAACATCAAGCCACCGCCCGGTTCTGGCACACTAAAATCATCATCGGAGCCGCCAGAATCGGAGGCGTACGATCGTCCCCCGGAGCTTGAATCCGACCCTGATCCGGGCTTGCTGATTGTCTGGCTGTCACCGTCACTATCATCGGCTCCAAAGCTCAGGCCACTGCCTTCTGATTTAAATTCAGTTTCATCCTCTTGATTCGAGTCCTCATCGAATTCTGAGCGACTGTCATCCTCGGAGTTACTATCCCGATCGCGCCGTGATCCCCCCTCTGGATTGACGGGCTCCCCTTGCCACCAACTGGCAAAGTTACCCCCATTAAGACCGAGAGGCGCAAGAATTTCATCCCGCTTCACGATGCGTGTGTTTGATCGCTCCCGAGTATCATCCGCATCTCGATCACGACTGGTACGGCGATCGCGGGTTCCTTCACTCAGCGTACCGTTGGCCGATAATGCATCATCCTCCTCATCCACGCCAGCCGTTAAGCCTGTGCCATTCCGGGGACGATCCGCCGTTGTTGCATCGTCCGCCGAACGCGGTGCTGAGTTGAGCGCTTCGATCGGCGCTCCCGGTGTGACAACGGGCGACTCTGCACTAGCCTCCCGATTCGCTTCACGTTCTGCTTGCATCTCCAGCAACTTCGGCGCCATGACATAGGCCCCGCCCGCCAGCAAAACCAACAGGGTCGCCATACCGGTCATAAACCACAGGCGATTTTTGCCCTTTTCGAGCGCTTCCTCTTCCTCCGCTTTCAGGGTCTCAACGCCTTGCTTAACCCGTTGACTCGCAGCTTCACGCGCTTCGCGATCTTCGCGTCCCCACCGCTGGAGGGGATGTTCCTCCTCCGGAAACGGATCGATACTGGCGACTTTGGTGAGGCTAGGGGATTGAGGCGTTGGGGGAGTTGCTGGGATCGTCGGCGACGGATCTGGCGTGCTCACGGAGCCTAGATTCACCGACATGGCCGCATCGGCCCGTTGGCGAGGCGTTTTCGCCGGAGCCACATACTTCGATTGCAGTTCCGCTGCCCGTTCCCGAGCGGCTCGTGCGGCGGCTTCTTGAGCCGCTTCGTACTCCTTGTCGTAGTAAATGCTAAAGGGATCGGCGGGATTAACGGGGAGTGTTTTGGTCGTTACGATGCCAGCATCCCGCTCCGCGTAATAGCGAAACGGATCATTCTCCATACTGGCGGCGATCGCGGCTGGATCTTCCGTTTGCAAGTTGTTACGACGGCGAGACTTTTTTTTCGCTGGCTGATCAGCCGGAGTTTGGTTATTGCGATCGATACTGGCTACCATTATGGACTTCCCCGAATCACCCAAAAGTGGCGTTAAAAATGCAAGAACAGATAAATGTGTTGAATGAAGGTTTGGGCCAAACCTTGAAATTCAAAAAGTTGTCTGGGTTACGTGCAGAAGAAACTAGCATAAGCCATGGGTTTCAAAGACGATGACCGCAGACCCTATCCATTACGGGGATAGCCCGAGGCCATGTCAAGGTCTCTGAAACCGAGGACAGAGTTCAGGTCTGAACTCGGGGTGGGTCGAGCTTAACCAATGCCGAGACTTACGCGTTGCATTCTGACACATCGATAGTTTAGCAGCCCTTTTCTAAATTGATCGTTCAGGGATCGTTTAGGGTTTTACGACCGCTTAACTGGCCGATCTGTGGTGGTCGCAGCCTTGGGGCGCGGGGCGCAGGTCTCAACGGGAGACTGGGTAGACTTGCTAGGATAGACCGCAAGGGTTGCTCGTTGTGATGGGGGATGTCTTCAAGTTATGGCCGTGATCTTTCATCTTGCCTTTCCCGTAGAGGATTTGCAGCAGACTCGGGAGTTTTATATTGATGGCCTCGGTTGCACACCCGGACGATCGTCACCCCAGGCGTTAATTTTAAATTTGGGGGGTCATCAGTTGGTGGCTCACCGATCGCCGATCGCCGATCCCCCACAAGCTGGAATCTATCCCCGGCATTTTGGCTTGGTGTTTGCCACCTATGCCGAGTGGGACGCCCTGCGCGATCGGGCGGTGAACCGGGGTCTAAAATTTTACCAAGCCCCGAAGCAGCGTTTTCCCGGCAAACCCACGGAGCACTACACCTTTTTTCTGGAAGATCCATCCCATAACCTTCTGGAGTTTAAGCACTATGTTCATGGGTCGGCGATCTTTGGGGAAACGGAAACGGCGGGTGTTGGCGATCGCTAAGGGCTGAGGAGCCGGTGGCATCATCGCCGAATGCGTCCGTTCTATGCCTCGCCTGCTTTATCCCTGTTCTTTCCCTCCCGTGCAACTATGTCAGCCTCAACCCGCCAGATCGAAGCTCTTGCCGCCGCCATTGCCGACAAAATTTATATCGACGTGGCTAAATGGCATCTATACCTTGGGGATGCCAAATTGCACCTTCCCCTAGCGGAAGCGTTTTTCCCGGATTTGGAGGCACGATCGATCAGTGAAGCTAAGGTCGAAGCGATTTTGCGCCAAACGTCGATCGCCTTGGGCGGTGGACGCACCACGGTTCCGCTGCGTGATCTCATTCCCCGATCGAATCAGAGTGATCTGTATGAACTGCTGGTGGATTTTCAGCAGGAACTTTGAGCCGCTGTTGTGCTTCCGGTTGTGGTTCAGTCCGGCGATC
>RDYZ01000243.1 GCA_004293855.1 Oscillatoriales cyanobacterium
TCATCATGACATGATCTAGTCGTTCCACTCACCACGGGGGGGGACGGGAGGATTGCGCGGCAGTCGGCGACTGAGCTCATCATCCCGATTGGATTCGCCGCGTAACCATTGACGTAATGCCGTCTCCACTAGCTTGCTGGGATTGCTGGTCAAATGACTCATGCGTTCCACAAGGTCTGGATCAAGCTGCACCGAAAGTTGTACTTTGTGCCGATCGGAATCGGAGGCATTTTTTGGAGTAATAGGTTCTGTCATAGTCATGAATGCAGTTGCGACCAACAATTGGTGATGGATGTGTGAAGCTGTGCGATCGTAACGTGGTCTTTTCCTCAACCTACAGATGAGGAGATTGCCAAACCTCACGATCTGAGTTTCTGCTTCGTAGCTCCTGCCTTCTGAGATTAGACTCTCTTCAGGTCTGGCGGTCGCTCCACAGACTGACACCGCTTGCCCAGTAGCCAAGACTCAGCAAGTCGTCTGAGTCCTGGCCACATTGACTATTCTACCGAGTTGTCGTAGCTAAAATGCAAACGGGTGTCTGGCAATGTCAGTTTGTTTCAACTTTTGGCTTAAACCTTGGCATCTTCCCGAACGAGTTTATCCCAGCCGAGTTTATCGAGGCTCTGGTTACGGCGAAGGGGACGGGTGGCGAGTTCTAGGACATCGCGAGCGTTTGCGAAACCGTGGATTTGAGCAAAGGTGAACTCGACAGACCATTTGGTGGTGATGCCTCGGGCTTCGAGGGGGTTGGCGTGAGCCATGCCGGTAATCACGAGGTCGGGGTTGAGTTCTTTGATGCGTTGAATTTGGTTGTAGTTGTCGGGTTTTTCGACGATCGTCGGTAGTGGCGAGTTCATCTCACGGCAGGTTTGCTCTAGGAGATCGAGTTCGGCACGTTGATAGCGTTTATCCATGTAGGGGATGCCGATTTCGTCAACGCGCATTCCACAGCGAATGAAGAAGCGAGCGAGGGAAATTTCGAGTAGGTTGTCGCCCATGAAGAAGACGGATTTACCCCGTAGCAACGAGACATAATCTTCGATGTTTTCCCAAACCTGGCGTTCGCGCTCTTCGAGTCCTTTGGGTTCGACCCCGAAGACAGAGCAAATTTTCTCGACCCAGGCGCGGGTTCCATCGGGTCCGATCGGGAAGGGAGCGCCGATCAGCTTGGCTTTGCGGCGTCGCATGAGGGTGGTGGCGGTACGGCTAAGGAAGGGGTTGACGCCGCACACGTAATCGCCTTCGTCGATCGGGGGCAGTTCGGTATAGCTTTTCGTCGGTAGCCACCCTTCCACTTTAATGCCTTGCTTTTTCAGTTCAAGATTAAGCTGGGTGACGACGGGATCGGGAACGGAACCGAAGAGCACCAGCGGCGGATGGTCGATGTAGGTGGTTGCTTCGCTGGAATCGCTGGTTGTCTCGACGCCAACCGGGGTGAGGTCCGCCTCTTTTGCTTGGGCGAAGCTGGTCAGGCGCTGGAGCAGGTTGGCCGATTTTTTGGGTTCAGCGACGGGCGCGATCGCGGGCTGTGCGGCATTCTCCTCTCGGGTCGGGCAACGTTGCGCCATGGCCGCGAGAACCGTGTCTTCACCTTGGGTAAAGGCGTAATCGAGGCCGTTAGCACGGGCAACGACGATCGGAATATTAATCTCGGCTTCGAGCTTCGGCGCTAGCCCTTCGAGATCCATCTTGACGATCTCAGTGGTGCAGGTTCCGATAAACACAATGACGCTAGGGTTGCGATCGCTCTTAATCTGATTGCACAACCGTTTTAGCTCTTCGTAATCATTCAACTGGGCGGAAATATCCGCTTCCTCTAGCTCGGCCATCGCGTAGCGCGGCTCGGCGAAAATCATCACACCCATAGCATTTTGTAGAAAATAGCCGCAGGTTTTCGTACCAATGACGAGGAAAAAACTATCCTCGATTTTTTGATACAGCCACGCCACACAGCTAATCGGGCAAAAGGTGTGATAGTTCCCAGTTTCGCATTCAAAGTTCAGCGTATCGGGTTGAGCAGCAACAGTCATCGTGTTTCTCCTGTAGGGAATGGGTCAGTCGAAGGGTTCGGTCTGTTGATCGAGCGTTCCATGAGCCAAGGGACAAGCCCGTCAACCTTCGTCAAACGGTTCTTGGTGGCGTGGTGGTCGAGCCAATCCAGACGGGACGATCTCGGTGAGAAACACGATGTACGGCCACATCGCGTGAGGGTTCAGGGGGCGGATTGAGGCTGGGGGGATAGACGATCGCCCCAGTTATCCCGGTGCGATCGTCCCCCAAACCCCTAAGCGGGATCTCTATTCCAGATCCGACAGCAGACCCGAAATTTCTGGGTCTTCATCATCGTCATCCGCCATTAAGGCTCCGAAGGCATCGTCATCGATGTCATCGTCGTCATCGAGACCGCTGAGACCACCGAGATCACCATCACTGAGATCTTCATCCTCATCGAGGCCGCCGAGCCCCCCGAGGTCGTCGTCATCATCGTCATCGAGGCCACCGAGATCTCCAAGATCGTCATTGTCATCCTCGAGATCTCCGAGAGCGCCGAGGTCATCCTCGTCGTCATCGAGACCCCCCAGCGCACCGAGGTCGTCATCCTCGTCATCCTCGAGATCATCCGCCGCAGCATCCGAGCTCAAATCGTCATCGCCCAGATCACCTAAGCCCAGATCATCATCCGCACTTAGATCCTCACCAAACGCACCGAGGTCGTCATCTCCACCGAGGCCATCCTCATCGAGATCGTCACCTAAGGCGCCGAGGTCATCGTCACCGGATTCCGCGAGCATGTCATCATCATCGTCATCGTCGCTCAAGAGGGCGGAATCATCCGCATCGGCGTCATCCTCGATCGCCTCGCTCAACTCATCCCCCCCCAGATCGCCGAAGCTCATATCATCATCGGCACTCTCGCTCGACTCCTCTGCCACCGCTTCAACGATGTCCTCCACCAGGCTGTCATCCTCGATTTCCGTTTCCGGTTCCTCGGTGATGACCTCATCAAGAACGGGTTCGGGCTCGGGCTCGGGCTCGGGTTCCGGCTCGGGTTCGGGTTCCGGCTCGGGTGCTGGTTCCGCCGCGATCGCGGGTTCATCTTCAAACTGCATCGACGCCATTGCAGCCGCCGCAGCCATCGGATCAATTTCCACTTCCGCCGGTTCAAGCCCCAGAGCCAAATCCGGGTCAAAGTTCAAACCGAGAACTTCGATCAACGTATCGGGGTCAGGATTGAGCTGCGAGAAAGGCAGCATCAACTGAGCAAGCTTGGGCTCCAGGCCGTTCAGTGTCCCCAGGATGAAGTACGACGGTGGACGACGTCCCCCATCCGGGGTATTAACTGCGGCTACTTGCATGTGCAAACTCAGCCAAGAGCGGTTGGACTGGTAGTATTCCAGCCAGGTTTCTTTCAGTGCGCTGGTGAAGCTGTCAAAAAAAGCCATTAGTTCTCTATCCCGGAGTTCCTAATCGAGGGGGTGTGGGGCGGCATCGCCTGTCAGTAGGCCGAATGAAGGCAAAGAATTAGATTCGAGTGATTCTCCTGCCTTCTACTGCATGATACTAGCCCCGTACTGACCTCGAATCACGGATTCTTCGGTTAGCTTAACGTTAGTGTTTCAAACCGGGCGTCAAACCATCATTAAATCAAGGCTGGCTTCGGCGCTTGGCGGTGGGGTCACCGGGTTGAGATAGAAGTCCGAAAGCAGGGCGAAGAGTTCGCGATCGGGGGCATTTTCCGGCACTACACCTTCCGGCAGAGCGAGCAACTGGTCCGCGATGTTGAGGTAGTAATCGCACACATAGTTCAGTGATGGATCGGTCTCGGCCATCTCAAACAGGGTTTTGCCCTTAACGCGCGATACACGGATGTCTTCGATCAGGGGCAACACTTCTAACACCGGCATCGGCACGGTCTCGATGTATTTATCGATCAGGTCACGTTTCGAGGTGCGGTTGCCGATGAGACCCGCGAGACGCAACGGATGAGTCCGCGCCTTTTCCTTCACCGAAGCGGCGATGCGATTGGCCGCAAATAGGGCATCAAACCCGTTATCGGTCACGATCAAACCGTAGTCGGCGTAGTTCAGCGGCGCAGCAAACCCACCACAGACCACGTCACCCAGCACGTCAAACAAGATGATGTCGAACTCATCAAAAGCGTTCAGCTCCTTGAGGAGCTTGACGGTTTCACCCACCACATAGCCGCCACAACCGGCTCCGGCAGGGGGGCCACCGGCTTCAACGCAGCGTACACCGCCATACCCTTCATAAATCACGTCTTCCGGCCAGATGTCTTCGTAGTGGAAGTTCTTTTCTTGCAGGGTGTCGATGATGGTGGGGATCAGGAAGCCCGTTAGGGTGAAGGTGCTGTCGTGTTTTGGGTCGCAACCGATTTGCAGGACTTTTTTACCGCGTTTTGCAAGGGCGACGGAGATATTGCAACTGGTGGTGGATTTACCGATTCCACCTTTACCGTAGACGGCGAGTTTCACGGGGTTAAGCTCCTTGGGAGACGAGAAAGGGTTGATGAATTAACGCGGATTGAGGCTGAGTTGACGCGGAATGGGTGCGATCGGCCATCAAATGCAGTCGTTAAGGGAAAAAACAGCCACGATCGCCACAGGGACGATCGGATTTACGGTTCGTTGAGCGGCTGACGTTGGAAAGGCTGGGAAATGAAGGGGATTGAACGGGGTTTTATAGATAGCAGATATCAATGGTCGGAATATGAGCGATGACTTGAGTCCAAGAGGCACGATCGACACGATCATCGAGTCGCGATCGGATGATTCAAGTCTGCATCTCGATATTGCAGAAGAGCGCTTTCGGATGGGGATGCGATAGCGCTCGCCCGCTGCAACTGATTATGGGTGCAGTGGCCTGTAGAACCAAGGGGCGTGAGAAGTGTGATCGGTCGGAATTTCTCGCTAAAACGGTTTAAATCACCAAAAAAAAATCCTGAAATTTGGGTTAACGTCTCAAACCTTGATCCCTTAATTTTCGTTGTTTTTTACCACTCTTTTTATTAATGAGTTTAAATGGCAAAATAAACGAGGCAAAGAAATTCGGAAATTCAGACCAATTGTTGCGATCGTCTGCGTTGGGGCGTGAGGTCTGGCTAGAACTGAGGCAGCGTGAAGGGTGCGACCCTTTGCCTAGGGTCACTCAAAAACAGTTTTGTTGCGATCGATACAGATTTTGGGCGACGAAATCCTATGGGTGTAAAGACCCAAGGTTTTTTGTGAAGAATCGTAGATGGCCTGAATTTGGGGTTGGGATTTAGGGGCTAATAGCCTGGAGAACCGTCAGGGCAGCACCGTGGGCGGGCGGGCGGCGCGGCCAAATCACCCCGGCCTGGGGAAATTCCGATCGTACGGTGGCCACCACCCGATCGCGAAACCCCGCCCCGGATTGCCAAACCCCGCCGATCGTCACAATCTCAAAGGGATCATCCGGCGCAAACAGTTGACGCGCACAGGCACGGATGGCGATCGCGAGGTCAGTTGCTCCCTGGTCAATAATGCTGTGAGCCACGCGATCCCCAGCGACGGCAGCCCGATCGACAATGACCGATAGTGCGGCGAGATCCCGCACGGGCAGATGGTGACGATAGATCGCCATGACTAAATCTCGGGGCGATCGGGCCTGAAAGTGTTGCTGAAACTCGCGGAGTAATGCGGTTTGGTCGCCGCGACCGTCCGCCGCCCAGAGTGCAGCTTGCAATCCTCGGCGGGCGATATCGTAGCCACTGCCTTCATCGCCGAGGAGATAGCCCCAACCACCGACGCGAGCCGTCGCACCCGTGGCGTCACGTCCGAAAACGATCGATCCCGTTCCGGCGATCGCGGCAATCCCGACCCCGATCCTGGTGACCGCTTGAGCTTGTGTGTGAATTGGCGCATGATCCGGTGCCACTCCACCGGTCAGGGCGATCGCGCAGTCATGGTCGATATAGACTCGATCGTGATCCACAGCCTGAAACGCCCAACGACAGCCCCCAACCGCTGCCGCAATGTATTCCGCGACCCAGCCCCGCACGACCGCCACATCTTCCCGCGACGCCACACCGGCCAAACCGAGACCAATGCCGCCGATCTCCAGATCACGCAAGTCCAGCGGAGGGTGATGGGTTGAGTTGAGCTGTGGGTTGGGATGGGTCAACACCTGCGCGATCGCCTGTTCGATCGCCTGTCGGATATTGGATTGCGCCACCTCCGCACCAACGGCGTGATAGTTTGAGGCGTGACTTTCCCCTTGGGCGATCGTCCTGCCCTTGGCGTCGAGGACAACGCAGGCGGTTTTGGTGCCTCCCCCATCAATTCCCAACACACAGCGCAGGCGATCGGCCCGCTGATCTGATTGATCTGATTGATCTGACTGATCCGTTTGATTTCGCATCACCCCGTTACGCCGCCGACTCACCACCGACCACCACATTCCGAATGCGTAGACTCGGCCCGCCACAGCCTACCGGTAGGCCATTTTGCCCCCCCTTGCCACAGCCGCCGGACTCATCCCAGGCAAAATCATCTCCGATCGCCTCGATATCCGCCAACGTCCGAAACACATTCCCCGACAGGGTGACATCACGCACCGGCTCGGCCAGTTCACCGTTGCGAATTTTCCACGCTTCTCCGGCACTAAAGGTGAACATCTCCCCATTCGTCATTCCGCCCAACCAATTGCGGGCATAGACTCCATCGTCAATCCCATCAAACAGCCGATCGACGGGTGTATTGCCCCGCTCGATCCAAGTATTCGTCATCCGCACGATCGGACTGTGTTGATAGTTCAAACACCGAGCATTGCCCGTCGGGGTCTCACCCAAGCGTCCCGCCGTCTCGCGCGAATGCAGACGCCCCACCAACATGCCATCCTGAATTAACTGGGTTGTCGTTGCCGGGGTTCCCTCATCGTCATAGAAATAGCTACCACGGTGGCCTTCCGGTGCGGCTCCATCAAAAATTTGCAAATCCTCACAGCCAAATTGTCGTCCGTAGGTCATTACCTCCAGCAAATCCGGATTTTCGTAGGCCATATCCGCTTCTGAGAGGTGACCAAACGCCTCATGGACAAACAAGCCCGTCAAAATCGGATCGATAACGACGGTGTAGGCGTTACCTTTGACCGTGGGCAGGTTCAGGGCATTGACGGCGCGATGGGATGCTCCCCGAACCTGGACATCCAGATTGAGCAAATCCTCGTAGGCACTGCGTGATCCCGTCGTTTCACGGCCCGTTTGTACCGTGTCGCCATCCCGTGCCGTGGCGGCGAAGCGCATCTCCATATCGGTCCAGGATTGGTCGATCCAGGTTCCTTCGGACGTGGCGAGGATGAGCCGCTGGGCGCTGTCGCTGTAGCGAACGGTGGTGGTGGTGACACGCCGATCGGCAGAATGCAAAATATCGGTGTAGTGATCACAGAGGGCTTTTTTATCCCGTAGGGAAATTAGGCGCGGATTTGTTCCCGTTAAGGGCAAAACGCAGGTTTGCTGCACGATCGGGATTGCGGCCAGTTGCGTTTCCTCCGATCCCACAACCCGCGCAGCGGCGATCGCTTCCTCTAAGCGCTGCGGCAACAGTTCCAGGCGGTTAAAACTCGCAAAGCCCCAGCCGCCCTTATAGCAGGCTCGCACCTGACCGCCGATCGCCACCTCTTCGCTCAGGGTTTCAATCTTTTCCGATCGCAGAAAAATATTGGTTCCCTCAGATTCCTCCAGACGAATCGCCAGATAATCAACGCGGGATTTATACCGTGCGATCAGGTCATCGATTTGATTGCGAGCATCAGCAGGTAAGGATGGCATGGGACGACTCGGTAACAGGTTTTGTTAAAACGGGGCGGGTCTTTGACGATTGATTGTAGTGCATGGGAAAACCGAACCCATTCACGGTATACGTCCTTTGCCCGATCGATGAAAATTGGTTATTATGAGACCGAGGGTTCAAATCCTGTTAAAAAACGTAATGATTTAAACGTTTTTGTGACACGGTTTGACGAGTGCCCTGTTAGGAGCGATCTAGCTACATGGACTATATCGAGAACATTCTGGATGCGATCGGCGAGTGGATTCAACGCGCGATCGACACTCTGCTCGGCCCTTCTGCCGAACCGGAGCCAGAAGCGATCCCCATTCCGGTCGATGATCGACGTTTTCGTTAGACTTTGTAGGTCTAGCCGGAAGGCCGTTCTAATCGAGCTGATTCCACCTGCACCTTTATCCATTTCGACTGTTTTTACCGTACGCCCGTGTCTTCTGACGTAAACACGACGTCCCTGCGTCAGCTCAGTATTCTGGTGCTGCATGGTCCGAACCTGAATCTTTTGGGTCAACGTGAACCTGAGATTTATGGTGCGATCACGCTGGACGCCATTAATCAAACCTTAGAGCAGATTGCTGCTGCCCACAACGCCCGCGTGACGTCGATCCAATCGAATCACGAGGGCGTTCTTGTGGATGCCATCCAAGGTGCATTCCGGGTTTATGATGGGTTGCTGATCAATCCGGCGGCCTATACCCATACGAGTGTGGCGATCCGGGATGCGATCGCCGCGATCGCGATTCCGACCGTGGAAGTCCACCTCAGCAATATTCACAAACGCGAGGCGTTTCGTCACCATTCCTATATTGCACCGGTGGCGATCGGGCAGATTTCTGGGTTCGGCGATCGGAGTTATCGGCTCGGACTCCAAGCCTTAATGGACTGGTTGCGCGATCACGATCAGCAGGCAGCGGTGTCCTAACGCAAGGTTGATCCTAAACGTATGCCCGACTTACCCGCTCATTGCCTGTGGCATTTTTGGATCGATCGCGGCGGCACGTTTACCGATGTGATCGCCCGATCACCGGACGGGACAATTCACACCCATAAACTCCTGTCGGAGAATCCCGATCGCTACCCCGATGCGGCGATTCAGGGCATTCGCGATCTGCTTCAGCTCAATCCCGACGAGCCAATCCCCACCGATCGGATCGCCGAGGTGCGGATGGGAACCACGGTCGCAACCAATGCACTCTTGGAACGCAACGGCGATCGCAGCGTCCTCGTGGTTACCGCTGGATTTCGCGACGCCCTGCGCATTGGTTATCAACATCGCCCCGATATTTTCGCCCGCGAGATTATTCGTCCTGAGACCGTTTACGATCGCGTCCTGGAAGTGAACGAGCGTCTCAGTGCCGAGGGGGAAAGCTTAATTGATCTCGATACAACCGACCTGATTTCCCAACTCCAGCAGGCATACGACGACGGGATTCGCAGTTGCGCGATCGTCCTGATGCACGCCTATCGTTACCCGGCGCGTGAGCAGGCGATCGCCGCGATCGCCCAGGACATGGGCTTTACGCAAATCAGCACCTCCCACGATGTCAGCCCCCTGATCAAATTCATCAGCCGTGGCGACACCACCAGTGTTGATGCTTACCTATCCCCAATTTTGCGCCGCTACGTCGATCGCGTCAGCGCTGCGCTCAACCCCAGCGGCCACGGCGACCTACGCTTACTCTTTATGCAATCCAACGGGGGACTGACTCCCGCCGATCGCTTTCAGGGCAAAGACAGCATTTTATCCGGGCCTGCTGGCGGCATCGTCGGTGCGGTGCAAACCAGTCGCCGTGCCGGTTTTCACAAAATCGTCACCTTTGATATGGGTGGAACCTCCACCGATGTCGCCCACTATGCCGGAGATCCGGCGACACCAGCGGAATACGAACGGGAATTTGAGACCGAAGTGGCGGGAGTGCGGCTGCGTGTGCCGATGATGGCGATTCATACGGTGGCGGCAGGGGGCGGCAGCATTTTACGGTTTGATGGATCGCGCTATCGCGTCGGGCCTGAGTCGGCGGGAGCCTTGCCGGGGCCTGCCAGTTATCGCAACGGTGGCCCGCTGACCGTAACCGATGCCAATGTGATGCTGGGGCGAATTCAGCCGCAGTTTTTCCCAGCGGTGTTTGGGGCAGCGGGAAATGAACCGATCGATCCGGCGATCGTGCAGGAAAAGTTCACCGCTTTAGCTCGGGACATTACCCAAGCAACCGGTGATGATCGCAGCCCCGAAGCGGTGGCGGCGGGCTTCCTGGCGATCGCCGTGGAAACAATGGCACAGGCGATCGAAAAAATTTCGCTTCAGCGGGGTTATGATTTGGCCGATTACACCTTGTGTTGTTTCGGTGGTGCGGGTGGTCAACATGCCTGTGCGATCGCCGACGCCCTGGGAATCCATCGCGTCTTTTTGCATCCCTATGCTGGGGTACTGTCGGCCTATGGCATGGGCTTAGCGGAGGTACGATCGCTGCGGGAATGTTCGATCGAGGCTGAATTAACCGATACGCTGGATTTAGCGACATCGATCGCGGAGTTAAAACAGGCGACAGGATCAGAGCTACAACCG
>RDYZ01000244.1 GCA_004293855.1 Oscillatoriales cyanobacterium
CCATCCAAGGCGATTAAGGCATCATGGGGACCCGATTCCACAATCCGCCCCTGCTCAAGCACATAGATACAGTCCGCCATTTTGACCGTAGACAGGCGGTGGGTCACCAAGACCGCAGCCTGATCTTCGAGCAGCTCCCGAAACTTGCGAAAGACTTCGTATTCTGCCTTGGGGTCCAGCGCACTGGTGGGTTCATCCAACACAATGAGTTGAGAATCTCGTAGAAAAGCACGGGCGATCGACACTTTTTGCCACTGACCAATACTCAGTTCCTCGCCACCCTCAAACCGTTTGCCCAACATATTGTCATACTGATCTGGCAACGTGCGAATCACCTCATCCGCCCCTGCCCGCTGCGCTGCATGTTCGATCGCCACATCATCCAGCGATCGGGAAACATTGCCCAGCCAAATATTTTCCCGAGCTGTCATTTGATACTTGGAGTAATCCTGAAAAATGACGCTAATTTCCGATCGTAAATCACGAACAGAGAGGTCTCGGAGATCAATCCCATCAATGGTGATTTGACCCGCCATTGGATCGTACAACCGACAGAGCAATTTGGTGAGCGTCGTTTTACCCGAACCATTCTCGCCCACCAAAGCAATCACTTCCCCCGGCTGAATTTTAAGAGATACATTTTTAATCGCCTGACGAGTACTCCCCGGATAGGCAAAATCAACATTCTTAAATTCAATGCCCAACTGCATCGGACGTGGAACTGGCTTCGGATTTGGCGGGTCAACAATCTTGGGTTGAAAGTCTAAAAACTCAAAGAGATAGCCCAGAAACTGCATATCTTCATAAAGACCGACCGCTCCCTGTAACAAACTCCAAATCGAAGTGTAAGCCTTGCGAAAAGACTGGTTATAAAGTACCAAATCGCCCACAGAAATATTCCCAAGGACTGTCTCATAGGCAATTAAGCCATACGCACCCCACATCGCAATTACGGAAAGAATGGAGGTACTAAATTCGGCAAAGGTTCGACGTTTGGCTAATTCAAATTTTTCGTGTAGGAGATGCTGTCGGGTGCGTCGAAAGCGAGTTTTGAAGAGATCTCCTAGGTCAAAAAGGCGGAGCTCTTTGGCATGGGTATCGCTAGTTAGCAGACTATTGTAATAGGAGGCTTTACGCTGAGTTGCCGTACGGCGTTCGATCCAGCGTTGTAATTCATCAATTAAGTAAAAGCGGATGCCAATGCGTGGCACGATCGGCAAGACCAGTAAAGCAAAAATTTTCCAATCAAAGAATAAGAGGACTCCACCCATCGTAATGAGTTGAACCGCATCACTTAAAATTCCCTTAATTCGATTGGATAACCTTAGGGGTACACCACTCCCTTCCGATCGTGCTCGTTCTAAAATGTCGTAATATTCTGGATTTTCGTAATACTCTAAATCCACTGCCGCTGCTTGATCATGCATAATTTCAAACATGTAATCGGATACACGCTGAGATTGCAGCTCATTCACCAACTGACTAGCCCCTGACATTAAAGCGCCACTGATATTAATCGCCCCCATCGCAATAATCAGCGGGATAATCTCCTGAAAATTGGTTAAGGTTTTATCAGCATAGCCTTGGCTGATTGCATCAAGCAGTAGCTTCATGACATAGAGCCGCAGCACAGGTAAGACACTCTGTAGGATCGATAAAGCCCACAGACTAAAGGTCCAACGGCGGCCACTTTCCCAGACGATTTTGATGGCTCGTCCGAGGTATGACACCTGATGCCATGTGATTTTTGGGAGGGGGATCGAAGTTTGATCCATGAATTTACCGAAGTATCAAACGGGCACTATGACCAGGGAAAAGTTTGAGCAAGAAATGCTTCTAGTTCGTGATTATACGGTGCATAAAATTCTTCTAAACGGTGACGCAAGGTACCAGAAAGGGGTGAGTAGGTTCCGACATTGTGACGTAGGTCTGCCTGGATGGCAGAATTCGGTAGTCCTAGAAACTCGAACAGTTGGGAGAGTGTAGCTTGGGGATTGGTATTGAGTTGATCACTAGAAAGAACTAAGAACCGATCGCGAGGAAAAATTGACATCCAATGTTTCAGAAACACAATATAAATTCCGCGAGCCAGGTAATCATGGGGTGAATTCCATAGTTGTTTTTCATCAATGATGTTGTTGCTTCCGGAGGTAAGACGATCGAATTTGGCGTGGATTGCGGTTTCAAAGTCGAGGGTTTCCTGTTGACGCCGCCGCCAGTGATTGTAATGAGAATAGGCCCGTTCTACAGGATTGCGTAAAATGACGACGAGCTTGATATCTGGAAAGTTGTCCCGTACCCGTTGTGCACTCTGATCATGATCAAGATAGCCCGGACAGGCTTCACCGGAGAGATAGGTTAAATCGCCGGGAGGAATCGCGGGAAACTGAGATAAGTACCAGTCTAGGCCACGCTGCATTCGTAGCGACCAAAATTCGATCTCCTTGCGGAGGGGCGGAATAATCTGTGGATGCTGGGTGGCATATTTAAAGAGAGAGCTTGTCCCAGCTTTTTGAGCTCCAAGGATCAAAAAGTTTGGACCAAAGACATGTTGATCGTCCCAGGTATGGATGGGGTAGTGGGGATTGGATTGGATGATTTTTTGGCGTAGCCCTTCGCGATAGGGAGCGATCGATTCTGGAATGCGATCGCTATGGACGAGGGCCTCGCCAAAGTTGACATAGGGAGCGGAACGGGTGGGATTGTTTTGGATATGGCGCTGAAAGGTGCGAATCGCCTCAGGGAGCCGCCCGGTCTCTTTGAGGCACATCCAGAAGTAATGGTGATACCACCAGGTGAAATTGGGGTCGAGATCTAAGCTGCGCAGGTAGACCTCTGCCGCTTGTTCGGGCTGGTTAAGGTTGCGGAGGACGCCTGCCAGGTCAAAGTAGGACGAAAAATTCTGGGGGTCACTTGCGATCGCTCGCTCTAGGGCATCTCGCTGAGCCGTAAGATTGCCAGCTTGGGCGCAAACCTGAGCCAACTCGATCAAAAGGTGTGGATCGCTGGGACGTAGGGCGATCGCTCGCTCTAGGCCGACCCGTGCTTCCTCAAATCGCTCGGCCTGAATGCACGCTTGGGCCAGGTTGTAGTGGGTATAAAAAAAGTGGGGCTGACGTTCGGCAGCAATTTCGTAGGCGACGATCGCCAAGTCCCAATGCTGTTGTCGTGCTTCCACTTCGCCGAGATTGTGGTAAGCCCAGACCAAGGATGTATCGCCGGGTACTTCCGTTGCGATCGCTCGATGGTAAGCCGAAGACGCTGCTTGCCAACGGGATTGGCGTTTGAGGGCATCCCCTAGGGCCAGATGAAACAGGCCACAATCCGGCCAAATCTGTAGGGCACGTTTAAAGTAGATTTCTGCCAGCTCCACTTGGTTCTGATCGTAGGCCAGACGTCCAGTGGTGTACTGCACCATGGGGACACGCCGTTGTAGCTGTGCTCGCACGCAAGCCACTTTCAGACGGAGTTGATGGTAGGTTGCCAGCAGCCAGAGTTTACAACGACGTTTCCCGTGAGCCAGACGTTGGGATAGATGGGGAGCCCGTAAAAATTGCCAACGGGACATGAATCTTGAACCAGTGGTGAACATGAGCAGACGAGACGATCGCGTCGATTAAGCGATGGATCAACCAGTGCGAGCAGGCACACCCTCCGCTCTAGACCCAAAAACAAGTCTACGCCTTGGTGATTGCCATGCATCAGCCTACGCGACACTATCACTCAACTCTTGTACGGTAGGGGGAATTCCGGGAATTCTGGAAATTCTGGAAATTCTAACGGGAATGTTGCATGGACCGTTCCCACCATGAAGGGCTTATGGGCTACCTAAACTATGGGATGAGGTTTCACGTTCCTTGGGTCGATCGAAGTCCGTCCCTGTAACGCAAGCACCCAGAAAGCTGGCACCGATCGCGATCGCTCCTTCCACATCGGCACACAGAAAATTCGCCCGCGTGCAATTGGCCCCACTAAAATTCGCTTCCTGTAGATTCGCCTCTTCCAGATTCGCTTCATGGAGGAGGGCTCCACTCAGATCCGCGCCACTCAAATCGACCCCTTGCAGATTGGCATTACTCAAATTCGCCCCGCGCAAATCCGCACCCCGCAAGTCGGCTCCCGCGAGATTGGCACTCATCAGGTTGGCTCCGCTCATGAATGCACCGCCGATCGCAGCCTGGGTCATCATCGCCCCCATCAAGTTCGCGCCCCGCAGGTTACTGCCGCGCAAATCCGCCGACGATAAGTCTGCTTGCATTAGATTCGCCCCGGTACAATTGGCCCGTAGATCTGCATGAGACAGGAGCGCCCCTAACAGATTAGACCCACTCAAGTTTGCGCCCTGCAAATTGGCTCCCGTCAGGTCGCTGCCCACAAGATTCGCGCCGGTTAGAACTACACCGTTCAGTTGAGCTGAGGATAAATCGAAATCTTCGAGATCACAGCCCGCAAGCTTGCGGATCTCGCCGGTGCGGATGGTCTCAGGCGTAATGGAAGTCATGATTCAAGCAGGAGGGTTAAACGGCACGATCGCAACGACTCAAAATCCTCCAAACCCAAGTCTACCTAAGAGGATCGGTATTAGGGTCGAGAGGAACCCGAAGCATATTCCGGGGATTTCGAGACGTCAAAACTATCGTCGATCGACCACAGTCCGGCGCTGACTTTGAAGTGACTTGACGATAGATTTAACCCCTGT
This sequence comes from Oscillatoriales cyanobacterium, assembly GCA_004293855.1. Classification (GTDB taxonomy): domain Bacteria; phylum Cyanobacteriota; class Cyanobacteriia; order Cyanobacteriales; family Geitlerinemataceae; genus RDYZ01. The sequence continues at coordinate 4,700 of RDYZ01000244.1, forward strand.
TGTAGTCCCAGAACCAAAAGTCCCAGGGATTCGACAAGTTTCGGGTCCCAGAGTGTGCCGCTTTCCGCCTGACACCGGGCTAGCGCCTCGGTCATCATCGGGCTAGCAGGCCGTTCTCCGGCTTGGGTGGGGGCGCTAGCGTGGGCTCCCTGGGTGGCGTATTGCTGGAAAGCGGCAATTAATCCGAGAATACGCGATTCGAGGGGGATGGCATCTGCCGCAAGCCCCGCAGGCTGGCCGCTACCGTCCCAGGCTTCGGTTTGGTGATTGACAATCTGAGCGATCGCCCGCAGTTTGGGCATCATGCGTAGTGCCTGGGCTCCAGCCGGTAGAGGACAGCTCGGACCACTGACATCACGGGCAATCACATTCAGGGATTTTCCCGTTCCGGGCAGGTAATCAATGCGGTGTAGCATTCCAGCAAGGCGCAGTCGTTTAAGTTGCCATGCGGGAAGATCGAGCAGTTGGCCGAGGGCTTCACACAGGGAGGCCACTTCCGAGGCGGCCATGGGGTTGGCGGTATCACTCAGATCGATCGCCTGAGCCATCCGGAGAAAGGCTTGCAGTTCATTCGCGCTTAAATTGCGATCGAGGGCGTTTTGAGACTGACCCATCGGACTGGCATTGGGTAACGTGTCTTGCCGATCTTTCAGATAGGTGACAACCCGGTTCACCGTTTCGCTCAGTTGCTCGGTTGTATCATGCTGGTCAAGGGCCTTGGCAATGGCATCGATTTGGGGTTGGAGCTTTGGCCCCATTCCCGGCGAATTTTTCTCACAGCAATCGAGCATCAATTGAGCCGTTTTCAGCACTAAGTCCGATTCAAACGTCCAGAATCCATAGAACTTACGCTCAATATCCACCTCAGGAATCCCCGAGGGGCCATAGTCTTCTTCGGACAGCTCCTGACACATCACCATTGCGGTGTAGGTCGGTGACAGGATTACCAAATGCCATTCCTGGGCAACGGGATCTTCGGGCAGGAGCGAAATGAGCGAAATGTTCTCAAGTTGTCCGGTGGGATGCTCGGCAAACCCGGCGTCCGGCGTCGCGAGGATGGTGATGTGTTGGGATTTACGGGCGATTTCAGCGTAGCGATCGGCTTCTTGGAGATACCATTTCCCGCGTTGAAAAGCTGTCATGATGATCGGCTGGCAATCGTTCATCAAAATACTGTCCTCGAGGGCATGACAGAGGGAGACGAGGGTATTTTTGTAGTAAACACCATAGTTAAACGGAGTTTGATTGGTGCGCTCTTGGCACGCATCTACGAGTGTTTGTAGGATCGATCCCCGTAACATGGCGGTCTTGATGAAGGATTTGGGCTTAAGTCGTCAGCACTATGCGATACATCTTACCGACTGTGGTGAGTATTTGGCAGGGTATATCGCGAGGTGAGGTGTGATGGTGGTCAGGACGGCGGGCATCGGCTGATGCGATCGCAGGCTTCGCACCGTTCAGTGCATTCTCCAGAGCTGGGCTCACTGCGCCGCACGCTGTTGGGCGATCGCGCTATTTTGGCGATACAGCACCGATCGTTCACTGGCCGTATTGTAGCGTGGGTCATCCTCCGGTACTTGATCCATAAGTTCGGCAGCACGTTGCCAACGGGCGGACAGGTCGAGCCAGTCGGAGGCACTGGTCGCGGTTTGACCATCGATCGCTGCCTGGGTTGCCAGGGTCACAGCCGCCGCAAACGGATCAGCCTGGGGGGTCGCTGAAGTCGTCGTGCCCTGAGCGGAGGGCGTGGAGAGGTTGGGGTCGGCGGGTTGATCTTCCGAGGTCATCCATCCCAGCGTAGACCATTGACGATAGGCCAGTCCGGCCAGAAGTGCGATCACCAGTCCGATCGCAATGCCACGACCCAACCCCGAGGATCGGCGTGATGGTAGCGAGGGGCGCGATCGCGCGATCGGCATCACCCGACGTTGGCGCTGTTGCCCGTACGCTTTCCACAGTCGTCGCAGGGGATTGGAACGACGGAGGCGAATCGGTTCGCTCCAAAGCAACTGCTTGGGCTGGCGGCGAATATCATCGAGCCAGAGCAATTGCTGTTCGCGAGCGAGGCGACTGTTGATCTGGACGCGGCGAATGTTGGCCGGGTCGATGTCCTCTAGAATGTCGCGGACCTGGGCAATTAGCGTGTCACGATCGAGCGCCGATCGCTGCACGGATTCACACAGCAATTGCAACCAACCCGCATCCACCATCGCCCGGGTTCGTACTCCACGTTCAGCCAAACGTTGGTTTAAAACTTGGACGATCGCGGCCACACTTCCCGATGCCGCCTGCTCGAAAATATCATCACTGGGATCGATCGCCTGGGATGCACTGGACAAGGGATCGATCGGCAGAAAATCCGGTGCATCAAACTCATCGCGAGCCCGCCCAGTCATGACATCATCAAAATCGAGATCGTCCGACCCCGCTGAGGGTGAGACAGGTAATCGGTCAGCTTTGGGGAGGGAAGGGTCAGAGGAGTTGTTCATTCGGGCTCGCGACCGTTCGCGGTCGAATTCTAGGATTGAGTAAATTTAGGTGTTCGTTTGATCGTAATCGAGTCCGAGGGGAATCCAGCGAAACAGGCCAATGGTCAGAGCGGGTTGTACGCTCGACTGGAAACTTGAGCCGAAGGGGGCGACAGACCTACAATACGGATCGCGATGCTCTCCGAGGGTCGCACTTGACCGGCCAGCAGGTTCGAGCTTTCGGCTGCGGCTGTGCATTCTTCGTGTTCACTTCGTTTTCTATCGCCCGACCATGCTGTTGAAATCCACCACGCGCCACATTCGCATTTTTGCTGCCGAGATCCAGGGTCTCGAACTTGTCCCCAGTGAGGACACCCTCACCCTTGACATTGATCCAGATAATGAACTGGTTTGGGATGAGCAGGCGATCGCAGCGGTGCGTGCCAAGTTTGCCGACCTCGTTGCCAACTATAAAGGCGAAGAACTCAGTGAGTACAATCTGCGGATGATTGGATCGGATTTGCAGCACTTTATCCGATCGTTGCTCTTTTCCGGTCAGGTTCGCTACAACCTCGATAACCGTGTCACCAACTATAGCCTGGGTCTACCGCGCGTGGATGAAGCACCGAACCCACTCCAGGGCTAGGACTGCCTGACCCTCTGGCTGTCCTGCTGCCGTCCGTCGCACCCCATGCCCGTGACCATCCCAGTGTGTGTCACGGGCATGGGGTTGTGCCTTCAACGATGGCGGTCTGTGGGTGGGAGTTGCCGCCGCCGCCGCTTAGGACGGCAACGTAACCCACGCGGGCGGGCTAGGATCGATCGCCTCAAGTTCCACCCGATCGCCCACCGCAATCCCCAACAACTCCGCCGTACCACCGGCCAGCTCGATCACGTGATCAATCTCGTGGTCGGGGCCGTAGGTGGGACAGGTGGGCGTGGTACAGGGAGGAACATCGCTGGAAATGGCGATGATTTTGCCTGCGTGGACAAACAGCATATCCAGAGAAATCGAGACATTACGCATCCAAAAGCGCACCGGACGCGGTGGATCAAAGGGAAAGACCATCCCCCGATCGCGGCTCAGATGTGTCCGAAACATCAGCCCCATCGCCTGTTCTGAGGTTGTCCGTGCCACCTCAAAATAAATCCAGCGATCGCCCAACCAAGCCCGCTGCTCGATCGCAAGTAACTGCCCAGAGGGGGCGGGGCTGTCGGCTTGAGCCATACCTTGGTTGGGATGCATCACCAAGCTACCGTAGCTGAGGGTTAATACGAGAACCACGAAGGCAAGCCAAAGCCGCCAACGCGATCGAAACAAAGCACTCACGCTCATTCTGTGTCCTGAGATGTTCGAGGCCATCTACGAACCATAGACGACTCTCGATCCTGGGTCACTTCGATTTTACGATTTTTGTTAACGGAGCTTGGAGGATGGGAACTTTGATCGGAGTCACGTAAGGATTTTATGAGGAAGCAGAAGATGCATTCAGGGCTTGCTGTACCCTAGTTTTGGCGAAATGTCATAACGTAATCAACCTGCGATTCGTTCATCGCTGGGTGTCTCGAAGCAAGTGGAATAAATCTGGTGAAGCAACGTATTTCCAGCGCGATCCGACGCGCGGTTTGGCTCGGTTTAGTGACGTGTCTTGCTGTGCTGTGGTTGAGTCTTGCACCCAGTACAACCCGAAGTGAACCCGTCGTCGTTAATTTAGCCCGATCGTCGTGGCGCACAAGCGATTTGCAGGTCGAGATTGTCGCGCAACTGATCGAAGAGTTGGGCTACTCGGTCAACACCTCCCAGGTTTTTTCCACAGAAGAGTTTTATGAAGCGCTTGGCCGTGGGGACACGGATCTATGGCTTGACACCTGGCTACCGGACCATGATCCCTACATCGATCGCGTCAGTGCTACGGGCGTCATGCTGGCCATGTCTACGCCCATCACCGACCCAGCCGTTCAAGGCTATCGTGTCGATCTGAAAACAGCGCAGGCGTTGGATATCACCTCGATCGCCGATTTAAAAGATCCCAAAATTGCCAAAAAATTCGACCGAGATGGCAACGGCAAAGCGGATCTGATTGGCTGTAATCAGGGCTGGAGCTGTGCAACGATCATTGATCGGCACATCCAAGCCTATGGCCTCAGCGATACCGTTGAGCAAATTAGCGACAATTACGACTACCAGATTCGCCAGACGATCGAGCGCTATAAACGGGGCGAACCCGTTTTATTTTTCACCTGGAAACCCCACGCGGTGAACCGCATCCTTGCACCGGGAGCACAAACACGCTGGCTCACCGTTCCCGAAGCCATCCCCGTCGATGATGTCTTAGGTCGGCCTTTGCCCAAGCCGATCGAGGATCTAGAGGGTTGCACCGCCAATCCCTGCCTCACCGGTTTTGCGGAAACCGCCGTCCGACCGGCCTCCCGCCAGGACTTTTTGCAACTCCATCCCGTAATCGCACGGCTGCTCGATCGGGTCTTTATTCCGATCGATGTGGTTGAAACCCAGCTTGTGGCACGGATGAATGGTAAAGATACCCCCGAAGATTTGCGCCGCTATGCCCAAGAGTGGCTTGCTGCCAACCGTAGCCAGGTGGATACCTGGCTTGCCGAAGCGAATGAGAGCAGCAGCGACGATGAGGTGAGCCTGCGTCAGAACATTGACGCCTTAAAAGTTCCCCTACGGGTTGTGACTAAATCCTTTAGCCCGTTTGTCATCTATGAGGACGGTTCCTACACCGGTTTTAGCATTGAGTTGTGGGACATGATCGCGACCCGGCTCGGGATGGAATATCGCATCAGTAATGTCGGTACAGTGGATTCCTTGATCGAGAATGTCCGAACCCAAAAAGCAGATGTGGGGATTGCTGGGGTCAGTATGACCGCCGCCCGCGAAGATGTGGTCGATTTTTCCCATCCGTTTTTTGATTCGGGTTTGCAAATCCTGGTGCAAGATCGGCCCAGCAATCCGATCGAGTCACTTCTGTCTGGCCTGGTACAAATTCTGACGACGCCGCAACTGTACTACGGGATTGGCATCTTTGTCTTAACCCTAGCAACCGCCGCCCATGTCATTTGGTTCATCGAACATAAGCACAATAACGATTTTCCCAAGGAGTA
>RDYZ01000245.1 GCA_004293855.1 Oscillatoriales cyanobacterium
GATGTGGTAGGACAAGGCTGAAATAATGGGGTGATAACTACCCTTGAGAAAAAGAGGATAACCCGCAGAGCTATGAATTTCGACGCGAAAGCCTGACCAGGGAAATCGCTCTGCTTTCCAGGTAATATCCCCTTCAATCGATTTGGCGGGGTCATTAATCAGTACTTCAAATTCTTCTTGGGTGAGGATCACAGATAGTCTAGAAAATCTTGATAAAAGAAGGTTATCCCATATTTTCCCTGTTATCGGTCTGTCGCTGAATTAAGAATCTCCGCGTGTTTACGCCAGAGAGTGTCCATAATCTGAGGTTTTGAAAAAGAATCTGGCATGAATGACCCAGAAAAATACCCATAAATAAAGTAACCCGCTCATTTTAAAAAATAAATCTGAGAACTATAGCCTTGGCGGGTTTTGTGGTCATTATCCTAATGTACAGCGATCCTAACTGTCAATCAACTTATACAAAGTCGAATTTCCTTAACGATCAACGATCAACTTACTCCATGAATGACCAAACCATCATGGATTAAGTGCCATACCCTGTTCATCATTCCTAGGCAGAACGTAGAACGGTGATAACCATCATGATCGTACCAACTAATCCCCACCATCTAACTGAGGAATTGATAAAAACGAACTGCCTGCAATTCCCTTAATTGACCCATACATCGCTGTAGTTCCCCGCAAAACCTTTTCAATTTGTTTTTCACGCTGTTTCCATAACTTCTGCATTGATCGCTTTTCCTTCTCTAAATCTTGCTGCATTTCTACAAATCCTTCCGTAATACTGGCAACTTGATCCTGAAATTCACGGCTCGTGAGGAAATCGTAGAGCATCGTCATTTTTTCACCCTTATTTTCCTGGGCTTGCATCGCATTGCTCACACTAATTAACGACTCACGCAACACCGCACATAAGCTTTTAAATTCATCAAACGAACAAATCCAAATTCCCTCACGAAATCCCATCCGCTCCATATCTCCAGGCATCACAGACGTGACCAACACCGCAATTTGCGCGTTCTTCGCTTGCAAATCTAACTTTAACTTTTCGAGCCAATCCCGTCGAAAGGTTTTCGTTCGTTTGCTCTCATAATAAATTGTGCCGCAGTTTTGACGATAAGGCGTGTTCACCGTTTGTAAACAATCTGCGCCGTATTCCCCTTTTTTTATTTCCTCGATCGTATCCACAGGAAACTGCGATCGTAACCACTCCTCGATCGCCAACTCTTGCACCTCACCTTGCAGTTGCATCGACCCCTGTTCCTGCTTTTGCTTCATCTCATCGGTTAAGCGCTTTTGATCCTCAAGCTGCTTTTCTAATTCCTTAATTTTTAACTCACTTGCCGAGGCTAATTCTCGCCGCAGCCGGTCTTTTTCTTCCGCAACCCAAAGTGCATACTTTTCCTGAGCCTGTGCCGTAATGGTTTCAGTAAGCTCGGCCTTTTCGCGCTTCAGTTGTGAAACTTCTGCTGAAACTTTGCGTAATTCAATAATCTGCTTGGATTTTGCTTCCAGTTCTTCTTCCTTTAGGCGTAATTCTTCAGACTGCTCCTCACGAATCTGTACCCCGATCGCCTTTTTAAGCTTAGCTTCTTCCTGCTTTAATTCCTTCGCAATTCGCGTTGCAACTAGTTCATCCAGTTGTTTTTCTTTCGTCAGTAACTCCCGCCGTTCGTCCGCTAATTTTGCTAAATCCGCTTCGTACTGTTCGCGATCGTGTTTTGCTTTCTGTAAATACTCCCGCTGAAGCTCATCTTTGATCTGCTGATATAACGTTTGACTAACATCAAATTCTTCGTGACAGTGCGGGCAGGTAATCAGGTCATTACTCATCGAATCAAGCTCTGAAGTTGAATGAATAACCTAACAATAGAGTTAATTCTAATTTGATGCTGGTCGCGAAAACCATACCGTAAAACTACGAAAGTGGTCGATCGTTCCATCCTTCCCTAACGAAATATCGGGACGATCCAAAAGGTCGCTTGCTGACCACTTCTAAATACGTCAGGAACCATCCCCCAGAGCCGTCAACATCCCATCCAACGTCGGTAACGATCGCCCATCCACCGATCGCGTCACCTCCGCCGCCATCGCCAACCCCGATCGTAACGCCGTCTCCGCCTGGGCCGTCCCGCACCAGTCCCCACCGAATACCAACGGTAACGGCGATCGGGTGCTGAGACAGTCGCGATCGAACGGGCGATCAATTAAGGCATAGCGCCAACGGTGAACCACGAGAAAATCAGGGCGATGAGCCGCGAGGGCGGGGAAATGGGACGCGAGGCGATCGAGCAGGGTTTGACCGCAGGCATTCAGGTCGGGCGCGTCGAACTGAGCGCGGGCAAACTCTGGCGCAGCATGAACCGTGAGACACAATTGATCCGCCTTGCGTTTGGTCGATTCCACACCAGCCCAAAATAAAGCGCGATCGTCGGTAAATTGCAGCGCATCCCAGCCCCGATCGGCTGCGGCCAGCTCTGCTGGATAGCCCGCCATCACACTCAGACAGGGATGATAGGACACCGCCGCGATCGTCGCTTGGATCTCCGGCGCGATCGTCTCGGTCGCTGCGATCAGCTCTAACGCCTGGGGCGCTGGAATCGCCACGACCACTGCGCGGGCGGTCAAGCTCAGGGGCGCATCAACCCCCTCGGCCACGGCTTCAAGCTGCACCTGCCACCGATCGCCCACCGCGAGGAGACCGATCGCCCGCCGCGATCGCCATACGGTCAGGTTTTGCGCCAGAAATTTGCCGATCGCATTCGCCCCCGCTGGAGCGATGTAGCGTTGACAGGACGGTTGATCCGGGTTGACTAAGTTTGCTGTAACTTGCGTACGTTCAGGGGTTTCAGCGTCGCTAATACCGATAATCCCCCTTATGGGATTTAGGCTCGGGGGTGAGGCTTGCGGAGAAATTGCGGCACTCGGTTCGGGGTTGGGGCTGAGGTCAGGAGTGAGGGTTCCGTCTGGTGTGACACGACAAAATCGCACGTTCCACGGTTGGAGCAGGTCGCGATCGCACAGCGCATCGATCAACACGGGCAAGAGTCGGCCCGATCGTTCCAGGTAACGAAGCCCATGATCTGCGCGAAAATTCGGCACACGCTTCGTGGCGGCCCGTCCCCCAAACCCGCGCGACTTTTCGATCACCACCACGCGATAGCCCGCCTGCCGCAACTGCTCGGCACAGACCAGACCCGCAATCCCGGCCCCAATCACCGCAATATCAACATCACCACGATCGACGTCCTGGATGGTGTCCGGTGTTTCGTTTGGAGGCTGGATCATGAGGTTGCGCTGGGGAATTTTAGGAGAGGATACGCGACAGGTTCTGGTTTAAGAGTAGCGAGCAAACTGGGGAAAGTGTTCGCACAGGGCGAGAAAGGCGGGGGATGCGTCCTGGGGTTGGATTGCATCGGGTTTGCTCCAGCTAAATGGGGCTTGGTGCGCGGCGGACAGCCAAAGTAAACGCTTGGCGCGGGTCATGGCGACGTACAACAGGCGATATTCCTCCGCACGTTTGACCTGTTCGGCCAGTTGCCAATCGTCGTTCAGAGTCATCGGCGTTGGAGGCCGATCGCACGGGGAGATGTCGGCCAACATTTGCCGGTGAAGCGATCGCCGGATCTGCGCTTTCGCCACCTCGGGTAGCCCAACCGGTCCCAAAAACACATTGGGTTTGGGAACATACAGCGAACCAGGAATCGAATCGGCATGGAGAAACGGCACAAACACCACATCCCAATCCAGCCCCTTGGCCTTGTGCATGGTTAACACCGTCACGGTTCCCGGCTGCATGTATTGCGACTCGTGATTGTCGATTTCGATCGGCTCAAAGCGCTCGGTTTCGACGATCGCCCCCAGGGCTTCGATCGTGTCGTGGAGTGAGGCCCCTTGACCCGTGGGTCGCAGGATGCGATCGGCGAGTTTTTCGGCGGTGGCGAGTTCGGCGGCGTCGTATCGCAACGCAAAGGCAATGAAGCCAATGAGGTGCGATTGGGGGAGATCCAGGCGAGCGCGGAGGAGCGATCGGCAAAAGCGAGCCGCCTGCTGGGTTGCGTCATCCAAGGGTGGATCGAAGGTAGTCGGATAGATAAACCGCTCCGGTCGAATCGCCAGCCGATCCAGATCCTGTTTGGGGCAGAGTTGACGTGCGGTCAGCAGGCGTAACACCGCCTTGAGGTTGTCGGGCGAATGGGGGCGATCGAGAAACCGAAACACCTGCAACATTTCCGCCGGAATGCCACTATGACGTGCGCCTTGGGCTACATCACAAATTTTGGTCGGGTCAACGGATCGGGCAAGCCGATCGACGATGAATTTACCGCGATCGTGGGTGCGAACCAGGATCGCAATGCTGGTGGTGGGCTCCTCGGCCAAAATGGTCTGAATCCGGCTCACCAGACGATCCGCCGTTTCTTCGATCGTCGTGGGGCGGTGGAGTTCAAGACCGGTATCGATTGGGGCGGGGTTGGCGTTGGGCTGCGGATCGTCAGCGGCCACCGGATAGATGTATTGACGCCGAAAGGGGACATCGCCACCGGTCTGATCGGTTTGCCAGCGATCGTTAATCCAATCCAGAATAAAGTTAGCTGCGTCCAGAATGACCGGAGTACTCCGACCGGCCCGATCAATCGTTGCCAGTTGGCCGACACGATCGCAGCGCTGGCAAAATTGGCGAAAGAAGATCGGATCGGCGGGGGTAAAGGTCGCGTTAATCGCTTGGTTCGGGTCACCAACCCGGACGAGGTTACAGCGGCGGCGGGTGTCGGGTTCGAGCCGATCGAGCGGCTCCGGATCGAGGGCGAGCTGTTCGAGGAGTTGCGTTTGCAGCGGTGAAGAATCCTGCGCTTCATCCTCAAAGACTCCGAAAATCTGAGTTTGCCAACGTCGTCGTGCGTCCGGATTTTCCAACACCCGCAGCGCCGCCAAAATCGTGTCGTCGTAGTCGATCGCCCCCCGATCGCGCAGCATGATTTCGTACTGTTCGTACAGTCCGGCGGCGATTTCCAGGACGGGATAATTCATCGTTTGGCCGTCATCGTGGCGATCGTGCTGCATGACACGCCCCAAATCCCGCAACTCGCTTGGGGTCAGCCCCGAGGATTTGGCCTCATGGACCACGGTCTGGATCATGTTCGGCAGGAGTTCCGACATTAGTATCGATCGCCGCCGTAACCGCTCCGTTTCTTCACCATCAAAGCCCGTCCCGACCAACAATTGTTGGTAGAGATTGGGATGATTGAGCGCCCAACGCTCAATACAGGCCAGCAACGATCGGCGATCGCGATCGAGCTGCACCAGATTGAGCCGTTCCAGATCAATCCCCGACAACTCCGGGTGCTGGGTGGCAATGTTGAGCGCCAAACTATGGAGTGTGGACACAAAAAAGCCACTGACGGGCAAATTGTGCGCTTGCAGATAGCCCCGGATCTTACTTTTTAAACTCGCCGCCGCCGATCGCGTAAACGTCACCACCGCCAGTCGCTGCGTTCCCCACAGCCCAAACCGCGCGATCGCCGACGCCACCCCCGCCGCCATCCCCGTAGACTTACCCGCACCGGGAACCGCCGACACCGCCAGTTCTCCCCCGGTCCAGTCTGCCATGTCGTACTGTCCCGGTCGCAGCCCCGATCGAATCGCCGCCAGTTTCGCCGCGATCGGGGTGTCGTTCCTCGCTTCGGCTGTTGTCATGCTCAATGCTTACCCTGCTTACGTGGCACGGATGAAATAGCCCGAGTCCAATACGGATGGATCAGACGATGTAAAACCGACGAGTGAGACCCGCGAGTGAGACCGACGAGGTTGCTAAAACCCCACCAGCCTAGTGAATGCTCCGGACTGCTTCACACCTAACTCCCCGGCGTATACTGGGCCAGCCGTTTACCCGCCGGATCGAGGACATCGATCGCAATCCCCGAACTTTCGCTAATCGACTTCAGTGCCTCGATCGTACTTTGCAAATGTTGCTCCAACTGAACCCGCGTTTCGACGGACTTATTCGCCGCCGCCTGTTGATCGAGCCGCCGTACTGTTGCTAGATAGTCCGCCCGGAGGCGAACCACTAAACGCGACTCAGACACGGTATGACTGCAAATTTGGGTCGTACTCGTGCAAAATTCCGCCAGATTTTTAGACGTTTGCTCCAGCAATTGCGCCATTTCCTGCTTGGCGATCGTCTGCGTGAGCGATCGCGTGTAGGATTCGAGCGCCGCACGGGCATTTTCTGCCGAGGTGCTTTGGGTCGGCACCTCACGCACATTGGCGATCGCCTGTTGCCAAAATTCGATCGCCTGCGGCCAGCGTTTTTCATTCACCGCCACCCGCGCCCGATCCGCTGCTTCGGTCGCTAACCGATAGCGCAACATTCCCGTTTGTTCCCGATCCTGTTGGCGTTGCGCCGAATCCCGCTTCGGTGTGTACTCCTGCAATAACGTCTGGGCCGCGCCCGCCCCCGTCGTGCCTCCCGGCACTCGCATCAACGACTCGATCGCCAACTGCCAACTGGCATGGGCTTGTTGCCACTCCTCCAAACTCATCGCACTGGTTTGACGCTCACCCGCCACCTGGGCCGCCAGCCGAGCCGCCGCCACACTTTCCTCCGCCCGCTGCTCCAGCACCGTCCGGCGACGAATCGCATCCAGATGATCGCGATACTCATTCAGCTTGACCACCACCACCGGATACGCCACATTACTGTCTGGGATCTGTTCCAAGCGTGCGATCGCCTCTCCCCACAGATCCTCAAGCTGTTGCCAGCGTTCCCGAGGATGGGGCGGATTTTGACTCAACTGCGACGCCTCCCAGCCGATCGACAACACTGCGATGATGTCGCGGAGATCAGTCTGTACCGCCGTTAACTCCTTCTGCTGCGCCGCCGCCTGTGCACCATGACGCGACCACCCCGGAATCGGCATCACCAGATCCTGAGCGATCGCAATTTGATCCCAACTGCGCTCTAGATTTGCCGTGCTGGGTTCATTGCGTAAACGTTGTAGCGCCTCACGTTCAAGAGCCGTGACCTGATCCAACTGCGCACAGCCTCCGACCACACAGGGCCGCGTGATCCCATAGGCCGCCGCTCCCAGGGCCATCGCCCCCACTCCGACCCCAACAAGCCAGACACTGACCCGTCGATGCCACGGATGCGATCGAACCATGACCGAAGCAGTACGAGACCGCGATCGCTTGGGAACCGATGGTGACGAAGCAAATAGGGATGGACTGGGCATGACAACACGGGAAGAGTCAACAGGGCAAAAGGACAACACTGACGCAACCGATCAGCATCACTTCCGATCAATCTCATCATGATTCGCCAAAAGACAGGATATCTACGCTCAATCTTGAGTGATGACATCCGGCGTTCATCGCTTTTCATCTTAGTGCAGCATCTAGAGTCCCGCGATCGGCCCACGCAAAATCTCACCTCAATAATTCAACGTCACACCCACCGATCCGTGATCCCAATCCATCCGCATTGCAGCAAGTAGAAGTTGGCGTTTCATTGATAAATGAAACCTATGACATAATTAATGATTAGACGATACGTAGTCAATAGGGCTGTGCTACTGTAGGGACAGACATTTTTGCAGAATTGACAGCAGCTCTTACAACTGATTTCAATACTGGGAGAAGCGTTCTTTTCTTTTCGGTTTTTCGGAGTTTTCAATGGCCATTTACGTAGGTAACCTGTCTTACGACGCTACCGCAGAAGATCTCACCGCAGTATTTGCTGAATACGGTGGAGTCAAGCGTGCTCAAATCCCTACTGACCGCGAAACCGGTCGTTCACGTGGATTTGGATTCGTAGACATGGATAACAATGATGAAGAATCGGCAGCCATCGAAGCACTAGACGGTGCTGAGTGGATGGGTCGCCAACTTCGTGTTAACAAAGCAAAGCCTCGTGAGCAACGCAGCACAGGTAGCTTCTCTAATCGCGGCTACTAAGCGTTCACTAAATGTTCGTTGACTTAAGCGAATATTTCTCGAATTTCGTTCAGATATCGGTTTTACTAGATTTGCTCTACGTCCGTAAAGTAATTTTTGGCTGACTTCTTTCGGGTTCGCGGTTGAAACGCATACTTTCTGAGTATGAAGAGTTTTGACCAGTCAGGCCAGGCCCACACTGGGGCTTGGCTTTTTTGGTGTTTAGGCAGCGATACAGAGATCCGGAGTATGAAACTGGTGAGGTTTCTAATACTTGAATCCGGGAAAGGTTGAATGTGATGCGATCGCCCTGTGGGCGATCGTTATCAGGAGGAACAAATCCCTCTGGGCTGAAACCGTCGCGCGGTAACACTACAGCCGATCGCCCGACAGTGATACAGTTTTCGTCAAGCGATCGGCATTGGTTCGAGCGCCGATCTTGTTCCGAAAACCATGGCCCAGACTCCCGCGCAACCTCTGATTCTCACCGGAATGCACCGATCCGGTACTTCGCTCATGGCCTCGCTGCTCCAAGCGATCGGTGTTCACGTCGGTGATCGTCTCTTGGCGGGCGATCGAGCCAACGCGCCGGGCTACTTTGAAGACGAAGATTTTCTCGAATTTCAGCGCCAAATATTAATCGATTGCTGTGATCCGGAGGATGGTGGCTGGCCGGATTGGGGCTGGACTGTTAACGAATCGCTCGATCGCGCTCAATTTGCGAATTATCTGGGTCGCGCCCGTCAACTTCTGGCTCAGCTTAACCGTCAGCGTGACCCCCAGATCACGGCCTGGGGTTGGAAAGATCCGCGTACAACCCTCATGCTCGACTTTTGGGATACGCTCATCCCCAATGCTCGCTATATCCTGGTGTACCGTGACCCGTGGGATGTGGTTGATTCCTGTGTCCGGCTCAAAAGTGGTGTTTTCGATCGTCAGCCCCACATGGTGCTGCAAATTTGGTCGTACTATAACCGTCACCTCCTCGACTTTTACCGACGTCATCGCGATCGCTGTTTGCTGGTCCACACCCAAGCCTGTTTGGACTATCCCGATCGCTTCACCGATCGGGTAACCCATAAACTCGGCGTTCGCATCACCGCACCGCTTACCGCCGATCGCGTTGCCAGTCTTTACCAACCCACACTCTTTCACCGTCTGAGCGATACGCATCCGTTGATCGAAAGCATTCGCCACCGCGCACCGCAACACCTGCGCTGGCTGGATGTACTCGAAACCGCTGCGGACCTACCCAGCGATCAGGCCGATCAGTGGATGCACTGGCTTGCCCATCCCCCCGAACGATCGATCGATTTGGTCACAGCCTGTCAACTTCCCGATCTGATCGACTCCCCACCCACGTCCCGACCACCCGCCTCGAATCCAGTCCCTGACTCGCCCCCCCATCCCCCCATCCATTCTGCCCTCCCCGCGATCGTGATCGACTCTACGCCCGCCTCCCAACCCCTGACCACTGCCGCATCCCCAACCCCAACTCCTGCTGTTTCGGTCATTATTCCCTGCTACAACCAGGGCGAATTTATCCTAGAGGCGATCGCCAGTGTGCAGCGCTGTCCCGAGTTTGGGGCAGATGGCACGACACCGCTTTACGAAATTGTGATCGTGAATGATGTGTCCACCGATCCGCTGACGCTGAAGGTGCTGGAGTATCTCCGATCGAAGGGACTCACGGTGATCCATCGTGCGGTCAATGGTGGTCTGTCGGCGGCACGAAATACCGGTATTGAACGATCGCGCGGTCGCTACCTTTTGCCGCTCGATGCCGATAACCGGATCGAGCCGGACTATATCACCCGTGCGATCGCCATTTTCGACGCCAACCCGGCGATCGGGGTGGTGTATGGTGATGTGCGCTACATCGGCGACAAAACCGGCACGCTCGAAGTCCCCGAGTTTGATCTGAACCGTCTCTGCATCGGTAACTATATTGATGCCTGTGCAGTGATCCGGCGTGAGCTGTGGCAGGAGTGCGGCGGCTACGATACGAACATTCCCGATCGGCTCGGCTATGAAGATTGGGATTTATGGTTAACCGCAGCGGCTAAAGGCTGGAAATTTCACCACGAACCAGCGGTGTTATTTGACTATCGCGTCCGCAATAACTCGATGGTGTCGGGCTGCAATATCCCGGCAAATCGCCAGCGGCTCATGCACTACTTTTGTGCGAAACACATTGATCTGTATGCGACGAATTTCGCCGATATTTTTGCCCTCAAGGATGCCGAACTGCTCGCCGAACGCAACCATAACGCCCAACTAGACCGCGAAAAGGCCGCATTACAGGCCGAAATCGATCGCCAAAAAACCGAACTCGACAGCATCGCCGCCGATCTCCACCGCACCAACCTCCAGCTTCACACCGCCCAAGCCAAACTCCTACCCCTCGAAGCGCAACACCAGGCCGATCGAGCTGAAATCGATGACCTTCGCGCCGAGCTGAAAGTTACCCATGCTCAACTTCACGCCGTTTCCGTTGAGAGTGAATGTCACCAACTGGAACGAGATACCTTGCAAGATGAAATCAACCATCTCACTGGGGAGCTAACCCGCTTAGATGCGGATAATAACCTGGTGCGTCAGCTTGCACGGGA
>RDYZ01000336.1 GCA_004293855.1 Oscillatoriales cyanobacterium
TGCATCGCGGCCTGAACCGTTTGACGGAAATTAAACAAACCAAAGATCAGCCAAAACACGAGTAATCCCGTGGTCAAGGCCAACATCCCCCAAGCTCCCAGGCGATCGATTAACGCGGGTGCGGCTGCCGTGAACAATCCTCCCCCCACAATCGGCTCGAAAAATAATTGCTTGTAGGCAAAACTTTCAAACGCACCGGATTCATTTTCCGGATCGACCATTCGTAACAACAAAATCCCCGTCGCGGTTACCCCCATCGATTGACCCAGATCGCAGATGCCCCGCTCAAACCAGTAGCTCGGTAACACACGCGGAGCCAGCACCACAAACACAAACACATTCCACACAATCCCAACGATCGAGAGCACCACAAACGGTGCCAGATTGGAACTAATCGCCGCCAGTGACAGGGATGCCAGCGCCGTGACGATCGTGGCATCCAGTGCGATCCCAGCAATGCGCTCCATTAAGGGACGTTCGATCAGCGGATCAAGTCGGAGGCGAACCATGATGATTTGCAGCACGATCCCGCCAATCAAAGCCATCGGAAATAAGGGCACGTATTCCGCAATGACCAAGCCAGTCCGCCCCCAGGTCAACGCTTCCAGTTGGGCGAGGAGGTAGAGCAAGACCCAACCGATCGCGATCGCCAAACCCACAAAACCCACGTTGAGGGAAATCGGATCAATCAATAAATCTCGGTTGAGCCGTGCTCGGGTGGCGATCGTATCCGGGTGTTCCTGATGGTGAGTGGGAGCCGCTGGGGATTCGATTTGGGACTCGATTGCCGCCGCCTCACCGATCGCCAGATTGGCCTGAGATTTCAGGTGTGCCGCCACATATCCCTTGCGGCGTCCCCAGTTCGCCAGAATAATCCCGCAAACAATCCCCGACACAATACCGACGGTTGCCAATCCTAGCGCCAGGTCACCGCCTTCGGGAAATCCTAACTTGGTAAACGTATCCGCCATCCCCGCCGCTGTACCGTGACCTCCCTCAAAGGCCACCTCGATCAAAGCACCGGCCAGAGGCGACAGGTGAAACAGGGGGACTAGCACCGCGATCGTCACTAGCATTCCCACCACATACTGACCCCAGGCCAAAATCTGACCAAAGGCCACTTGGGGGGCGGCTTTTTGCCAAATATTGCGGGGACTCGGAATGGTTTCTCCTAGGAATAGTGCTGCAAAGACGACATTAATAAACACGCCCGGTGATTGCTTCCACACCGTACGAATTGGCGCCGAAAAGACCCCGATTTCCGCCACAGGAGATACCTCATTAACCACGCGCCCAAGGATTTCTGGTCCCAGGGCTAGGGCGATCGCACCCGCGACGATCGAACTGGGAATGTAGAGTTTTTTGAGGATGGAAATATTCTGGCGAATTGCGCGTCCAACGAGGAGAAAAATCGCGATAATTGTGTAGGCAAACATCGCATCTTTCAGATCGAACGCAGATCCGGCGGAGGTCACTGTTAGTAACTGACTAGCCAGCGATCCGCAAGGTAAAGGCAACATAAAAAAGTGAGATAGACGGCAGCCGAACACCGGTTAGGACGAGCAATGATCCTGAGTTCGGTAGATATCGATGATGATTTCACCACCAAAGTCAGGAATCGGAGCGGCTTCTTTGGTTAATTTTAGATTTACCGCCATGAGCCGCTGACGATCAAGATTGAGAAGTCGCTCGGCAATGACCTGAGCGAGACGTTCTACCAGGTCAAAGCATTCGGTTTTGATCGTAGTTTTGACGATCTCAATCGCAGCGCGATAGTCCAGAGTATCCTGTAAATTGTCACTTTGTCCGGCGGCTTGTAGGTTGATTTCCAAGCTGAGATCCACCGAAAACCACTGACCGAGAACTTTTTCTTCGGCTAAGAAACCGGTGTAACCGTAGCTGCGAATTCCACGCAGGTGGATGCGATCGGGCTGCATTGGATTGGGATTTGACATCACTTAAAACGTGTCATCATGACACAACGGAGAACAGAATAGGGTAAAACTTGGGATGACACCTAGGGCAAACGCATACTCTCAATGAATGCCCTCATCCCCCAGCCCCTTCTCCCAAAATGGGAGAAGAGGAGCCAGATTTTAAGGATCAAAGTCCCTCTCCCGGCCTGGGCTACGGTGT
>RDYZ01000246.1 GCA_004293855.1 Oscillatoriales cyanobacterium
GGAGCCGGGTCTGTGATGATTGGCGTAAAAATGGGCGGGTTGACGGGGGGTGGAGTGACGCCACCGGTACTGCCTGTGCCACCAGTTCCCCCAGTGCTGCCCGTGCTACCGGTTCCCCCAGTACTCCCTGTGCTGCCAGTACTACCGGTTCCTCCTGTGCTGCCCGTGCTGCCCGTGCTACCAGTTCCCCCAGTGCTGCCACTCACTCCACTTTGGTCTAGCAAATACACCCATGTACGCGGGTCAACCTCGCCCGTTACGGTCAGTCCGATCTGTTTCTGAAACGTTTCGACTGCTGTTTTTGTATTGCGTCCGAACACACCATCAACGATGCCCGGATCAATGCCGCGATCCTTGAGACGGCGTTGTACCAGTTCGACTGGAGATCCGACCTTACCGGTTTGGGGTTGGTTGTAGCGATTGACATCGACACCGCCGACCACACCATTCACGCTGCCACGATCGGTGTATTGCCACAGGGTCCAGGTATCCCAGCCGCCTGTGATCCACGGTTCCGCAGCGCTGGTGTAGTGGGCAATCCAGAGGGGATAGTCTGCAAAGCGTAGGGGATTGCCAATGCGTTCCCAAAACCCCGGATAGGTATAGACGATCGGGCGACGCTTGGTCGCGGCTTCGACGATATCCAGCCAAGTTTGCATCCCGGCGAGCAGACTATCGGTGCTGACGTTATCGGTCGTTTCGATGTCCAGTACCGCCGGGAAATCTCCGGCTTCAAGCTTCACAACATTCAAAAAGTTTTGCGCCTGGGCGACGGCATCGGTGCGTGGTCGAAAAAAGTGATACGCCCCACGCACAATCCCGACTGATCGCATCTCGCTCCAGTTGCGACTAAATGTATCCGCGACAAAGGTTGCCCCTTCGGTCGCCTTCGTCACGCCGTAGCCAATCCCCGAGCTGGCGACCGCTTTCCAATTTACCTGTCCCTGATAGTCCGAAACGTCGATTCCGCGTACGTCCATAGTCTTTTCGAGTCTTCTCGGCGATTCACGCGATCGCAAAGTGAGGCTTCGCGATCGATGGCTCGCATTATGCTAACATTTCCGACTCTGCTGACGACCCGGTGTATCGGTATCGATGGGGATGGGGATGGATTACGGGGCAGGCTATTCACCCCTAGCAGCCCAGGCTATCGCGCGTTGCTACGCCGGTTGTGGGGTTGACGCCGTCGGCATACTCACACAGCCGGACTTGCTGCATTCGATCCAAAATTGTGCCGGAAAAATCGGCTCCCTCGACCGTGGCCTGGTAAAACGAAGACCCCGAGGCGATCGCGTCGGTAAACACGGCGTTGGTCAAATCCGCTTGCTCGAAATGTACCCGATCGGCGAAGGTTTCCGCTAAATTGACATCGCGCAAATTGGCGCCACTCAAGACGGCCTTGGTCAAAAATCCGCCGTAGAGATTCGTGCCATGTAGGTCAGCGTCTTTGAGATTGGCAGCGGCGAGGGAAGCACCGGCCAGGTCACGACCGGAGAGATCCGCGCCGGGGATATCGGCGTAGGTGAAGTCTTCGATCGCGATCGCAGGGGCTAGATCGAAACCGCAGTTCACCAGGCTCGCACAGGTAAAAACAAGGCTGCTGACGATCGTCAGAACTGCACGCGCAACACGAGAATGGGTCAGGAAGGGCATAGCAAAATTGAGGCTGTAGGGTCAGGTGACCGCGTCCGGTCAAGCGAGTGTGGCTCGTCGATTCACTGGAACACGGGTTTATTTTTTTAACAAAACGTTACATCTATTGTGACACGAGGCCCCGATTTGCGATGCCCTTCCCGGTGGACTTGCCTGGAGGATGGCCCGAAATTGGTGCAGGCAATCGCGAGCCATCGCTGAGGTGGGGTGACGAAAGCTTAGGCGGCGATGTCTCCTTCGAGGTTGGTGAGATATTGGAACGCCCGGACAAAATACGTCGCGCAACGGAAAGGCGAGGTTTGATAAAACTCGCTCCACGCTTGGGCTTTATCTTCGTCGTAGCGATCGTGGCGATCGGGGTGCGTGTCGAGCCATGCCAGCCGCACCGCGTGGCCGGTGAGGACGTCTAGGACGATGTAGTCATCCAAGACGAGATAGGGGTTGCGCTCGAAAATCGCCATGAGTTCGAGGAGAGCCTCGATCGTCAGTTGGCGATACTGGGGCGCATGGATTTTATTGAGCAAACGTTCGACCCGGAGGGCAAAGTTTTTCTCGCCCGGTGTCATTTCAGAGACGATCGGATCGCTATCCAGTCGGTTCCGACTTTCGAGCTTGTCCCCAATCACCAAACCCTTGCAGTTTTTCAGCAGCTTCCACACTCCGGGGTAGAAATCCGTAGGCACTCGACCCGCTGCCCCATCATGCTGACGCTGGCGATGCCAATCGGCATCCCCGGTATTATCCTCAGATTGTTTGGGCAGGACACGCCAATCAAAGGCCCGATCGGTTTGGCGCGGGTGGAGGGTTTCCTGTTGCTGGAGGGTGCTACCGAGGCCGCCGTAGCCTGCGATCGCATTTTGCAGCCGAGTTTTAATCTCGAAGGGCGAGAGAAACATCAGTCGGTTATAGGCTTCATCCTGGGTGAGATGCTGTTCGAGGGCAAGTTCACTGGTCAGCAGCAAAATCAGGTAGCCGATACGCAGGGTTAAAAAGCCATTAAAGAGGGCGGGCTCGGTTTTAACGATGCTGCTGAGGTAGATCAAGATCTCCTGGGTTAACACCCGATCGCGAATATCCTCACGACAGAAATGGGCGATTTTATCGGTTATCTCTTCCAGGGACAGCGGCTCGGTAATCAGCGAGTCATCACTAAAGGCTTTCCCGATCAAGATCTGTTTTTGGCGCACCAGGATATCCGTAACCGCATCCGAAAGGCCGATATTGTAGCGATCGAGCAAACCAGCGGTGTAACGAATAATCGACCAGTAGGCCGCCCCTTCCCCCGCTGCCTGACCAAAATGCACCAAGCTAGCTTTGGCGTAGAGTTCTTCGAGTAAATCCGCAACGGTGACGGGCGAGCCGGAGCCGATCCCCGTATCAAAATGGAGGCGCTCGAGGGTTGTCAGGGTATGCAGAATCTCGGTTTGCTCGTAAATGTTGGCGGTCTGTTGCAACCGTTGAATCAGAGCTTCCACGTTGCGCTCATTTTCCAGATCAAATTCTTGACCCGGAGTGAGCGGCTGACTTTGGGCCGGATCGAAGGGTAGCCACTGGGATTGCAACGTGGTGTTATCGGTATCCGCTGCATCGAAGACGTGGCCGTGGATGAAGTCGATCCGTTCTGAGCCGGAGGTTTGGATAAATTGCGGCAACGTTCCCAGTTGAACCGGCGTGTTGCCACAACTACCGCTTTCAAGCTGACGGATCAGATCGAGAATGGCATCGCGTCCAGTGTCGAGCAGTTGCCGCGTCAGCATCAGGGTCATGGTCGGGCGTCCGAGACCTTGCCATTGCCGGTAGACGTAGGCCAGTTCGCTACGGATTTGCTCAACGAGAAAGTGATAGTCGAGGGTGAGGTAAAACTCGCGTTGGTTAATGAAGGAGGGAAGGAAGACGATCGTTTCGCCGCGTACGTAAAAAATCCGTGAGGTACTTAGGCTGCGGAGTCGTCGCCCTGGGCGTCCGGTAAGCCCGAGTGTATCGTTGCGGCCAATTTGGCTGTAAACCTCGGTGAGGTGATGGGCGGGGCGGATTTGGATCGGGGCGATCTGATCCGGGGTTTGGGTGGCAATGCCGTAGGTGGCGAGGTCTGCCTGAAGTTGGGCATCTTCCGCAAGTAGGGCAATTTGTACAAGGGGGCGGGCGGTGACTTGCGATCGCTGGTGGCGTCCGAGGGGATCGAGATCGCCGAGTTCGATCGCGCCATCATCGAGCAATTTACCGAGCCAATACAAACTTTGCGCCCAAACGAGGGGCAGATTATCGTTGGGTAACCGGTCTTGACTGTGGGGATTTTGGCGTTCGGCGTCGATGCGATCAGCGGGGACGTAGTACACCTCGGGGAGCAGCTCCCAGCCGTCGCGGTTGACCGTAACCGCATCCAGTTTTTGGCGATATTGACGCGCAAGGTCTGACTCGCCGCGAAACAGGTGAAATAGATACTGATAGGTAAAGAACAGCGGCCATTCGCATTCAATATCGGCGAACCGCTGAAGTTCCTCGGGATCGTAATGCAGGCGCTCGCTATCTTCGATCGCCGTTTGGTGACCGTCGCGCAAAAAGCGTTTGCAACCGTAGCGGCCCTCCAGTTTGTCCACAATCTTTTGGTAGGTGCGATCGATCAGCGCCTGATCTTCGATCGCAAAGGCCGGAAAGCCGATCGTACTCAACACCGCTGCATCCACCTCCTTCGAGGCCGACTCACGCGGTAGTAGGGTTTGCAGCGTTACCCGTGCGCGGGCAATCTCGTCGGGGAGCACGTGAACCACCGACGCCTGACCGCCCCGCGCTCCGAATAAATTCAGACCATCGATCGCACCGAGCGCCGCCTTCGCCATGCCGATCGAGCTGGCGTTTAACTCCGGTTTGCCGTGGTTAATCTTGTTGCCCCGCTCCCAGATGCCATAGTCCGGTGTCCGGTAAGCCCGACCGATGTAGTACACCAGATTTTGGATAAAGTTCACCTCATCGAGGTTGTAGACGATCGACAACCCCGAGGCCGTCATCTGAGCCAACATCAACACAAACAGCGACGTGGCATCAATCTGTAAATGTCCCCACTGATCGTCCTCGACGATCTTGTTACCCGTGGGGGTGTCATACTTCGCGTGCAGCGCATCCAAGGGAGCTTGGGTATATTTAAACCGCTCGACCTTATGCGCCTGCCGCATCATCGCCAACAGCAAACCTCGCATCAGCTTAATCGTGCTGTGCTCTAGCTCGTAACTGCGTCCCTGATGGTCATCCGTCTTGCGGTACGCGAGCCCCAATCCCCACACAGCTAGAATGCTGTAAACGTTATCGCGCACCCAGGCGTCGGTGTAATCCCCATGCTCATTAATGGCGGTACTCGCCGGGAGCAAGCCACTAACCGGGTGCTGCTTAGCAAGAATTACGCCTTTGATTTTGTCGTAATACGTATCGAGCAGGCGATCGCGGACATTAGACGAAGCATTACCGAAAACGGTGGTCATAAGTTGCGGGTCTACAGGATTTTTGTGAATCGAATGCGGTAGCGGTGCAGCGATTCGACGATCGGCTGCACATTGTCAATTACGCGTTGTCAATGTTGCAGCGATCTACTGATCCTAGCTCAATGTTTGACCTGACTCACAGGTCAGCCGCAGCCTATGTCAGAGAATTTCAACGAATTTCAGCCGAGGCCGCGTCCGTCCTCGAACCCAGCGGGTTCGATCGTTCCGCACCATCATTCACCATCAAAACAAAGCCCCCTCCGGGCTCTCAACCCGAGGAGGCTCCGCCGACACACCATCCAGAATGCAAGGCGGTGATGAACCTAATTGAACAGACTGCTCACAGAACTGTCTTCATGGATACGCCAAATTGTTTCACCCAACACACTGGCAACCGAGAGCATCGTTAACTGCTCAAACTGACGATCGGCCGGAACCGGGATCGTATTCGTGACGATCACCTCTTCAAACACACCGCTCGACAGACGCTCCGTCGCCGGTGGGGAAAACACAGCATGGGTTGCACAGGCGTAGACCTCACGCGCCCCTTCACGACGCAGCAGCCGCGCCCCTTCGGAGATCGTGCCACCGGTATCGATCATGTCATCCACCAAGATCGCCGTCTTGCCTTTCACATCACCAATGACGTTAAACACTTCCGCCACATTATGGGCTTGACGACGTTTATCAATAATGGCCAGTGGCGCATCATCGAGCTTTTTGGCAAAGGCTCGCGCTCGGGCGACGCCGCCCACATCCGGTGACACCACAACCACATCCGAAAGCTGCTTGGCACGCAGGTAGTCCAAAATGGCGGGTGTACCATAGACGTGATCGACGGGAATATCGAAATAGCCTTGAATCTGGGCAGAGTGGAGATCCATCGCCAGAACACGATCGGCCCCCGCTTCGGTGATCAGGTTGGCGACGAGTTTAGCGGTGATCGATTCACGTCCAGCCGTTTTGCGATCGGCGCGAGCATAACCGTAGTACGGCAAAACCGCCGTAATTTGACGAGCCGATGCACGGCGACAGGCATCCACCAGAATCAATAACTCCATTAAGTTATCGTTCACAGGATGGCAAACGGGCTGCATGAGATAAACGTCACAGCCTCGAATCGATTCTTGAATTTGAACGTATAGCTCGCCGTCGGCAAAGCGCTTCGAGACCATTGGCCCGAGATCAATCCCGAGATAGCAGGCGACTTCTTTCGCCAGTGGGACGTTAGACGAGCCGGAAAACAGACGTAGCCGGTTATCGTTAACGACCGTGGGGAAAGAAGGTTGACGAGTCAAGGTTGCTGTGCGGCTCATAGACCCTCGGCGAGCGTTTTGGTTATGGCAATATTATCACCACTTTTTAACACTGTAAGTGGGAAATTCCACCCGTACAATCGAAATGCTAATTTTTTATTAATATTTCGCGACGCTAACTATCCTTCGATCTTGCGAGGTGATTGACCCCCATTTTCTGCAACTGATTCTATGTCGCAAGAGGTTCGGATCGGGAACAAACTACAAACTCTCTTAACCTTTCGTGGGATAAGGTCTTGCGGCGGGCTGACTATCGCTGAGGTGTGACCCTGGAATTGGGTTCTTCTCGCTCAAAACCCCGATCGTTCCAGATTGGCTACTATCATAGAAATATTTTCAAAAGGCAAAACTTTATGAGTTTAAAAGATCGGATCGGTGAGGAAATCAAAGCGGCAATGAAAGCCCGCGATAAAGTCCGACTCGAAACCATCCGGAGCATTAAGAAAGCGATTCTTGAGAAAGAAATTAGCGTCAGGCCCCAGGGTCAAGAGGAACTGAACGAGGATCAGGAAATCGAGTTGTTGACCCAGTTGGCGAAGCAGCGCCGGGACTCGATCGAGCAGTATACCGGGGCGGGACGTCTGGATCTGGCCGAGCGGGAGGCGCAGGAGTTGGCGATTTTGGAGGAATATCTCCCCGCCCAGATGGATGACGCGGCCATTGCGGCGGCGGTGGAGGCAGTGATCGCCCAGGTTGGGGCTACGTCACCGAAGGATATGGGTAAGGTGATGGGGCCGGTGATGCAGGAGCTGAAGGGCCGCGCGGATGGTAAGCGCATCCAGGCGATCGTGAAGGAAAAGCTCGCGGGTTAACGGCGAAGCCGGTGGGTGAGGGACGGGAGCGCTCAAGCGGACGATCACGGGGGGGAGGGGGATCGACGATCGATAATCGCCTCACCCCGATCAATTAAATCCTCAAGGTCAAAGTTCCAGAGGCGAATGCTGTGGTCTCGGCAACCGGAGATAATGGCGCGTCGCTGGGGGATGAGTTGGAGGTGATCGATCGAGTGGCTGGAGTCGGAGATGGTGTGGAGCAGTTCGCCGGTGCTGCTGCTCCAAAAACGGATGGTGCGATCGTAACTGCCGGAGATGAGCACCTGACTACTCCGAGAAAAACAGATGCTATTAATCGCGGCGGCGTGACCTTCGAGCCGTAGGCTGTGGCGGCTGCTGAGGTTCCAGATTGAGAGGCCGCGATCGTAGTCGCCAATTGCCAAATGCTGATTGTCAGGACTAAAGGCGAGACAACCGATCGCGCGGGTGTGGGTGACGATCGGATATAAAAAAGCGGCGGTGTTCGAGGCGGGGTTAATGGCCCACAGTTCAACCGTGCCGCTCCGGTGTCCGATCGCCAGTTGACGGCGATCGGCACTGATGCAAATGTCGCAAATGTCGAGGGCCGCCCGATCGTCGGGTGCGGTTGCCCTCGTCGGCGATCGTTTGACACTGTCGGGGCTGTGGGTGGTGTCCGGCGAGGTGGGGGGTGAGCTGTACTGACAATTCAGCACCAGCCACACGCGACCGGTGTGATCGGTGAGCCAAATACGACCGTGGCGACTGGCATAGATGGCATCGTCGAGGGTGAGCCCCGTCCAGGCCAATTCCAGGTTAACCGGGGGCGGAATCACGGTTTTAAGCTGGCCGTTGAGCGTCCAGAGGCGCGTAATCCCAACGCGATCGATGGCGGCCACTTCCCAGTCCTGTTCCGCTTGGGGAGCCGTGGGCAAAGGCCGGAGGATGGCACTCCGAATGGGACGATCGAAACCCTGCCAGCGGTAGAGCACGGCAGGGTTGGCGCTGGGGTTGGCACTGGCATCCCCGGAGGTGATCGGATTCCAAATGGCAATTTCGCCATTGCCGTCGGCGGACAGGCCGTAACGTCCATCACTGGAGAGGGCAAGACAGGCGATCCAGCGATCGTGTTGACAGAGGGTTCCCGGCTCGCATTCCACAAATTGCCACAGGGAAATGGTGCGATCGTCACTGCCGGACAGGATCGATCGGCCATCCGGGGCAAAACAGATCGCCCGGACAGTACTACGGTGGGCGGTGAAATGTTCCCGTTCCTGCCCATTAAGATCCCAAACGCGGACAGTGCCATTGAATTCCCCCACGGCGATCCGTTGTCGAAGCCGATCGACGGCAAAACTGGCAATCTGTTCGCCCTGACGATATTTCACCCCATCGGGATCGGCCAGTCCCGAACCATCGATCGGCCACCGGTAGATCGTGCCGTTGCGGCTGCTAGACCAGACCCGATCGCGATCCCGGACCACCGCGACGATTTCCGCGTCATGCTCGCCGATCACCTGCCAGCGATCGCGCCCAAACTCCCACCGTAAGACCATCCCGTCCAGGGTTCCCAGCACAATCTGACGGTGATCGCTCAAAAAAGCGAGAGATTTAATCGCGCTGTCAGGGACGGCAGACGCATAGACGGCGGCGGGAGCTTGGGGCGTCTCGTGATCGCCGGAACTGCGGCCCAGGGAAAAAATCTCAATCACACCGTCATGACAGCCGATCGCCAGTTGGCGGCTATCTTCGGAAAAGGTGACCGATCGCACCCAATCCGATCGATTGGGAATCGTCCAGAGGGGAACGGTTGGATCTGGATGCAGCGGCTGATCGATCCCCGCTGCAAACCACCACAAAAAGACCGATCGATCGCCCACCACCGCTAACCAGCGGCCATCCCCACTTAAGGCCACCGCCTCCACCCAATCACAGGCTGGTTTCAGGGTGTAGCAATCTCCCGTCGGCAAAGACCAAACCCGCACCGTGCCGTCACTAGACCCAGATACAAGCCTCTGGCCGGTGGGCGAGAGCGCCAGCGTTTCGATCCAACCCTCATGACCCCGTAGGCGATCGATTTGCTGGGCTCCGTAGACGGCGCAACGCAGCGCATCGAGTACGGCGAAATTTAGCCCCAGGGGGACATTGACATCACGCAGCCGCCGACCGGCATTGAGCGCTTCGATCAGGGCTTCACGACGATCGTCAAATAAAAACAACACCTGAGACGATCGAACAGCGGCCTCGATTTGGGCGATTTCCGCTTCGTGGCGTGCCTGGGTTTCACGATCGAGCGCGGCCTGGAGTTTGATTAAGGTTTCGCGTAACTCGCGCTCGGTCAGGTTCCGCAGGCTTTTTTCACGCTGAAACGCCTCGAAGGGAGTACCAAAGCGATCGTCATAATAATGATGAATCACTTCGGCGAGGTAGTCGTGGGCGAGTTGGTAACGCTGTTCTAGGTCTGCGGGAATCTGAAAGGCGAGCCCAGACCCGACAAAGATACTGAGAATCAGGTCAATGGCCGCCGCACGACGATCGGAGGCTGGGGCGGTGGGGGTTGATCGAGCAGTGGAGAGCGGGGCGCTGGGCTGGGGGGTATTGTGGGGGGAAGATTGGGGTGATGCTGAACGTGAGGAGGTTGGCGGATCGAAGACATCGGGCAAGCTGGGCAAAACGGCTGGAAGGGATGGCCGATCGGCGATCGGGCTGAGGGTTGGATCGCTCGGTTCCCCGCGATCGATCCTCGCTTGGCGGTCTACGGAATCTCGATTTGCGGGGCGATCTATATCGCTGGACGGCGCTGAATAGTCCGGCTCGCGCGGCTCCGACTCTTCTAACGTCCCGAAATCCCCAAACCCTAGAGCTGTGGCCTCAGGATCAAAGGTATTCGGATCAAATTCATGCGGATCAAACTCATGGGTGAGCTGCACCTGACCCCGCGACACAAATAACTCAATCTCCTTTTCCAGATCGGTGCGGGTTTTAATCGGTCGCTTGTTGGACTTATCCGCCAACAGATACAGCACCAGTTCGGC
>RDYZ01000247.1 GCA_004293855.1 Oscillatoriales cyanobacterium
TGCCAAAAGCCGATCACCTGGGCATTAAAGGCGTCATCGTGACCCAAACGATAGAGGATGCGATCGGCGTGTTTGAGGTATTGCGGCAACTGTTCCGCCAGTTCGGCGATCGGGTAGGCGATATCTGCGCCGTATTTCTCCTGGGCAGCTTCGACACCGGTACGATAGCCCGTCCAAATTTCGGTTTTAATATCCTTCGGCTCCACGAACAAGATGTATTGATGTTCGTCGTGGTGCGGCGCAAAGACGGCGACGGCGTTACTTTCGTTAAATCCCGTCAGGTAGAAAAAATCACTGTCCTGACGAAAGTTATATTCAACGTCGTTGTGCATCACTGCGAGCGGGGCGCTGCGCAGGATCGCCGTACCGTCGCCGATCGCGGCGAGGAAGTCTTGGCGGCGTTTGGCAAACGGGGCAAGGTAGGACGGGGTCAACGGTTTCTCCTCGATCGAACGAGCTGGCTTCATCCAAAGTTTACAAAACTTACCGCATTTCTTCCGTTGAGGGGTGAGTGTTGGCAGACACTGGGGTTGCTCCTCGCGCTCTATTCAGGCTTGAACTAGAGCGGTAGATTATGAAATTCGAGATTCTCGTTCCGACGCTCTGCGTCCAGTGTTCGATGTCGCGACGCGGAGGGTGTTGGGAGAGAGCGGTAAAATCTATATGAGTAACAGTCGCAACGGCACGGATTATGGTTACAGTCTCGCTACAAGTTTCTGAGACACAATGGGAACGTTTACGATCATTAGCAGCGGAGTATGAATTATCGCCGGAGCAGCTTTTGGCGCTGAGTCTTGATGATTGGATGGCTGATCGCGAGGCAGAATTTGAGGTGATCGCCGATCGAGTGTTGACGAAAAATGCCGAATTGTACGAGCGTTTGTCATAAATGCGCTACTTATCAGTTGTTCGAGTTCTCGCTTTACATCGAAAAATTATTGCGACTTCGGGTGGAGCGGTAGGTGTTCGCGATTTGGGTTTGTTGCAGTCGGCTTTAGCGCAGCCACGATTAACGTTTGATGGGGTTGAGTTATATCCAGATTTGATCGAGAAGGCTGCGGCGTTGGGGTTTTCGATAATTTTGAATCATCCGTTTATTGATGGGAATAAGCGGGTGGGTCATGCGGTGATCGAGGTATTTTTGATGCTCAATGGTTATGAGATTGAGGCGGGGGTTGATGAGCAGGAGCGGGTGATTTTGGCGATCGCGGCGGGGGAGATGAAGCGGGAGGAGTTTACGGGTTGGTTGTGGGGGTGTGTTCGATCGCGGGAGTGAGGCGCGATCAAGGTGGGTCAGGATGAATGATGTTGGCGCGGATTGGCGATGGTTTGGAAAGCAAAACACGCCCTACCGAAAATTTTGGTAGGGCGTGTTGGGCACAGCGGTAACGCGCCGAGGGTGTTGGGACGGAAATGGGAAAGGTGCGTGTTGGTAAGGTCGGGGTTTTGTGAAAATTGGTTTTTGGGAGTGACCAAAACACACCTTAGCAAAATTCAAGAACACACTCTATTGGTGCGACCTATCTAAAGTAGTAATTTGAAATTCTTCTATATCGCTTGCTAGGCAGGCAATTCAAGGATTTTTGAATATACACATTTAGTTAAGTCGCGCCACTACAACTTAGTCATAAAAGTGTGTAGTAGAATAATGTCTTCTGAGATTACTCTTCAAAAGCTTTAAATCTTGAAGGCTTTACACAATCTATTAGCTCTTGAAGTGTGAAGTGAACATAAAATAATAGGGGCGTTTTTCTAGCATATATACAGTTGTAAGCGCGGTACATCTGAGCATTGCTTTTTGGCTCCATATATCCAATCTTTTTCCTGCTCCAATCCCACACAAACTCTTTATTTCCAGAATAATTCTGCTTCCGAACCTGGACGCAGGCCACCTCTAGATCGAGTGTTATTGTCCAAAGCGGTTTGATTGCAAGGCGTCCATTGTTATCGCGTTCAAGACATGGTTCAAAGAGTTCATATGACCAGAAATCTTCTGTGACTTCCTTTACCCGAGGATCGAAAAAATAGGGGGGGACTTTTGAATCCTCAATGTACTTAAAACTAATATTTTTTAGATCTAAAACATCAAAGAAAAGGTGCTTAACTTCAGAATTGATGTAGTCTATAGCCTTACATCTATCATCATCGGTCAAGAAGAAATTATTCAGGTAGTGAGGAATAACAAAATCTTTTGCTAGCATCAAATTCAAAGGTATTGCTAAAAAAATTAACTTATGATATATAGTCTTCTTGAAGAAGAAAAAAGTTGGCTTCATATATCTTGATTCCCTTAATATCTTTCAATCCCGAGTCAATGATAATAAAGGGGGATGTGTCATCATAAAATGGTATCAAAAAAGCATTCTCGCTGACTTTCCTGATCGTATGCTTCTCACATAAGTATTCTTGCAATGTGGTTTCATATAGTAGTTGCTTTGCAACGTCTTCTTTGTACTTATTCTCGGAATCCCTGAAATCTTTGTCCTGGTGCTTTTTGAAGAAATCTTTTGAAACATACTTATAATCTAGCAAGCTCAATCCTTCCCCCTGCTCATCTTCACGCACAAAGATAATGTCAGGGAGCATCTGTCTGTACAGTTGACGAGTGGGGTCTACGTGATGCCTGTATTGACCATAGAGGCTTTTATTATCGTCTTTTTTGTATAAGAACTTTCTTGGATTGAAGTCCAAAGAAAGGCGCAAACACTCTAGCCATTCAAAAACCTCATCACTATACTTGGGTGATGGGTTTTCATAAATGTATCGGCCTCCAAAACGTTTATTTCCAACATGGCTTCCACCTCTAAGCTCGTTCACATGGTCTTGCCTAGTTATGTCAGTGTCGGCAAGACATATGGTTTGATAGTGGTGTTTAAACATGTAAGAGTTACATAAGTCTTCCCAAAGATAAGAGAACTTTGTGATTCCCCAAAAGTCACCGTCAAACTCTCCTGGGCTTATCTGACCATACAAAAATTTCTCAATAGAGTCATATATAGACCAGTAATCTCCGTCTTTATATGCGGTATTATTGTCGATTTTCTCTAGGACATCTCTGAGAATTGACAGAGTTTCTTCAAAAGTTTCTTCGCTAAACAAAGACTGATCTTGTGATAGATATGATGCTCGAAATTCGTTAGCATTATGAGATATTCTAGGAAGGCTTTCCAGGATTTCATCTGTTACGTCTTCCTCTAGCTGAAGCACTACTTCATTGAGAATATAGCAGTACATTTCGACAATTTCGCATCCTTGGTACTTCAGAACTGGCTGTGCTTGTGATATCTCATCAACGTACGCGACATCTCCATCAAGGTAGACAGCTTTATCCAAATACCGGTGAATTTTACTGTAGTCTATACAACTCACTTTCCGCATCTTAGAGGAGAGGGATATGAGAGCGAGCTCACTGTAAGCCTCAAACAAGTTCTGTATCGATGCCAGTTTACTGTAGAGAATGGGAGTATCGTTATCCATACTTACAGAGTACTCCACTCCACCTGAGCTGACAGAAGCTTGATCTTGATCCTTCTGATAACGCCGGTCTGAAAGAATTACTCTGCCTGTCTGAAGATTATCTTCCTCAAAACGTCGGAACATTCTGTACATTCTAAAGAAGAGTTTTTTTGTGCTTTCGTAGTCATTTTCTGGGAAATCTTGGAAGCCGTGAGGAAGACAAAAGTCAAATCCATTACCGCTTTGACTTTTCCTGATACCAACAAAATCATCCCCTTTCCCTCTTCGCTTTACAATCTTGAGATCTGAAAAATTGAACATCAGCGAGTTAAAGAGATTAACAAGAATATTTAAGTGTGGCAGAAACGAACTCGTTGTGAAAGCTCAAGAAGTCTGATATGGTCACCAAATCACTCTTCTCTAACTCATCGCCCTCGTATCTTTCACTATTCAACAAAGACAAGAGAGGGCGCTTGTCACGAGCAAAGACGCTATCCCACAAGAAAAACATTAATTTATTCTTTATTTCTTTTTCTGTGACGGGTCGTTCTTTTATGAAGTACTTTCCTACCTGCTTATCCTCAATACCTCGGATAGAAGTGTGATGACTCTTCATGAACTTATTGAGCTGACAGACAAATAGAAACCACTCTTGCTCATTCATTGACTCATAGCTAGCAGGATTTTCTACCTTTCTCTCATCCCAATCAATAAACTCCCAGTCCCAACGACGCTTGAAGGCACTGTCCATAAAGTATATGGAGTTATCTGAAGTATTCATCGTTGCCAAAATGGAAAAATTGGGAGGCAAGCGTATTGCCATACTGCTAGTCTTTACTCCCAAAGGTGAAAATCGCTCGCGCAATGTCTCGAACTTAACGTAGTGACCATCTCCAGGAAACTGAAATTTCAGATCGCCGTCCACATTGGAGATCCTGACGCCGACAAGCTTCATGAATTCATAAAACTCAATCTCGGTTAGGTTAACTTCGTATGAAGACCATCCATTACTTTCTCTATCTAGAAGTTGGAAGCAGGTTCCAAAAATTGCGGAGGAATTCCCCCGATTTATCTCGTCGATCACGAGAGCAACGTTTTCAACTTGATTCCAATCAATCGTATCAACGCTGCTAGGCTTCACGTCCAGTATTCTTCTGTACGCAATCGCAAGTGAGCGTAAAAAGTGACCAGGGTAGAAGTTGTACTCGACTTTCCCTGACTTGCTTAAAGGGACAAGCTTGCCCATAAAGTCACTGTATGTGTACTCAGGGTGAAATACCGTCTTGATGACATTCTCTGAGTTCTCTGAGCCTATGCGGAGTAGCTCTGGTAAGATTTGGTTACTAATTTTATAGCTCTTTCCTGTTCCAGGGCTACCAAATAAGATTTTTTGAAGCGGTGATGCCATGCTTACTCAAGTGATGTATTTTGACTGCGAGGTGTGACTGAATAGATTGAAAGCAGCTAGCCAGATCTTCATATGTTAAAAGATGTAAGAAGCTGTTGAAAGCAAAGAATATTAATTCAAATTTAGAGTCAAGATCAAAGCATCGCATATCTCCTTTAACAAATTGAATATCTGGATATCTTTCACGTCCCATCTCTAGCATTGAAAGACTGGAGTCTAGGCCAACGACTTTGAGTGATCCATGTTCCTTAAATGTGGATAGAATTCTTCCATATCCACAAGCTAGCTCTAGTACACTGCTCGGTTGTTGCTCTGCGACTTTTTTCCAAAAAACTTTATCTTTAAGCATGTCTCCTCGGTAGATGGGAGATTCATACTCTTGAGCATAAAGTTCTGCTTCCCTATATGGTAGATCAGTGTCCATTTCTGATGATGTATATTAACATCTATTCTGAGAAGGAGAGGTGCGTTTCTCTCGTTCCGACGCTCTGCGTTGGAATGCCTTCAGGACGCTCTGCATCCAGTGTTCGATGTCGCGACGCGGAGCGTCTGGATCTGCGTTGCCCACACGGAGTGTGGGAACAAGAATGGGTAGTGGCGGTCACCAGGTTAGCGTGGGAACGAGATAACGCACCCTACCGGAAGACTTTTAAAAGGATTGACCCAAAACCGAAACCTAAGCCAAACCCAACCGATCGACCAACGCCGCCACAATCTGATCCAGCGCCACCGAATGCGACGCCTTGAGCAACACCCGATCGCCCGGTTGTAGCATCGCGTCCGTGACCCGCGATCGCGCCGCGTCGGTTTCCTCCGTCTCCACCACACAGGGAATCACCGCCGGATTGATCGCCGCTGTCATCGCCGCCGCCGCGTCCGGTTCCGCCACGATTAGCACCGCATCAAACCCGCGATCGGCCACGGCCTGCCCCACCTGCCGATGAAATTCCAACGTTTGATCGCCCAACTCCTTCATTGTTCCCAAGACCGCGATTCGTCGCGTTCCCGGCGTTGCGGCCAGCAAGTCGATCGCCGCTAACATCGATTCGAGACCGGCGTTATAGGTCTCATCGAGCAGCACAATGTCATTCGTCAACGCGACCCGTTTGGCACGACCGTCGGGCAAATCGACACGGATGCCCTGGGCTAACTCCGTCAGATCCAGCCCCAACACCGACGCGACGGCGATCGCGGCGAGATAATTGCTGGCGTTGTGCTGACCGGGCAACGGTAGCGGCAACGTTTGGGCGATCGGATCGGAGACCGTTAACTGATCACCGGTTACCTGACCGCGCAGATCCCCCGCCTCAAAACCGTAGGTAACCGTCGCCCCCGACCACACTGTCGCCGCTGTGGACATTAGCAAGGCATTGTCGGCATTGAGGATCGCGGTACTGGTTTCCGGCAGCTCGGCCAGAAGCTCACATTTCGCCCGCGCGATCGCCTCCCGCGATCCGAGCAAACCGATATGCGCCGTTCCCACATTGACGATCACGCCGATGTCCGGGCGAGCAATTCGTGCCAACTCGGCAATCTGCCCCTCACCGCGCATCGCCATTTCCACGACGGCGTATTTATGGTCGGGTGTCAGGTCGAGCAAGGTTTTGGGGACGCCGATTTCGTTGTTGTAATTTTTCTGGGTTTTCAGCACCAAACCGTCACGACTCAGGACAGCGGCGATCAGTTCCTTGGTCGTGGTTTTGCCCACTGAGCCGGTAATGCCGATCGTCGTGGTTCCCAGGGTTTCGCGCCACCAGCGGGCGATCGCTTGATAGGCCGCTAGCGTATTTTCAACCACAAGCTGCGGCAAGGGTTCGTCGTTTGCCGTTGGTTCTAGGGGATGATCGACGATCGCCACGACCGCCCCCGCCGCGATCGCCCCCGCAGCAAACCGATGCCCGTCAAAGGTCTCGCCCCGCAGCGCCACGAACACATCGCCCGCCTGTAGCTCACGGCTATCGGTGGTGATGCGTGTCGCGATCGGCGTTTCCAGATCGGCGCGATCGGTCAGGGTGTGCGAGGTGGCCTGAACCACGTCGATCAAGGTTGAAAGGGCGATTTGCATCGAAGATAGAGTCTGCTGGACAGTAGGTGGGTCGGGTAAGGGATCAATCCGGCCTGTGGATTTTACGGTCGATAAACCTGAGCCGGTAAGCCCTGAGCTTTGAGCCGATCGGCCACTTCTTGGGCGATCGCCAAACTATCGTAGGCCCCAACTTGGATGCGTCGAGCCCCTAGAATGTCTTCAAAATAGGCTTCTGGATTCGCACCTTGAATCCGTGCCAATGCTGCATTATTTCCCTCATTCACAACGACCAAGTAATAACCGTTATAGTTCGGGTCTGCCTTCACTTCGGGCAAAGGCGGCATGGCATTCGGGGCCGGGGTTGCGGTGGGGGTGGGGGTTGCCGTTGGGGCAGAATTGGCCGGGTTGGTCTGGGGGGCTAGGGCGTTGGCCAGATTGTCGATCGAATCGGGGGCGGCGCTGGGGCTGGGGGTCGGGCTGGGGTTCGGTGCGGGGGCCGGGGTCGGGGTTGCCGGTGGGGCGAGTTCACTGAGGGTGTCGATCTGAATGTCCACAAATTCCTCAGCCGCGAGGTTGGGAGAGGTGGGCAAATCTGCCGTCGCCTCGGCCTCGGCCACGGGAACCGGGTTGGGATCGGCTGCGGGTTGATCGGCTTGACGATCGAACCAATCGCGCCAACCCAGGCGATCCAGGCTTTCTGGATTGACCAAGACATAGCCGATCGTCGCACTGGTGAGCAATAACAACACCACACCACCCACACCCAAGGGCGACGCCTTACGCGCTTGACGACGCCGATTGCGATTGCTGGCAAGTAACGCTTCGGACGAGGCTAGATACCCCTCGGGCGGCGTAGCACTCGCACCGGCGATCGGGCTTTCACTGGCCGGAACCGCACTCACCTCACCCGACAACCCCTCCCGACCCGTACGATCGGCCACAGGAGCACTGAGTTCCAGATCAAAATCATCTGACCCCGATTCCAAATCAAACGGGCTATCGGACAGATCAGAACCCTCCTGAGCGATCCGCTCGTCTGGGATCAACTCCGCCGCTGCGGTAATTGGAATGACAGCATCTGCAATTGTGGCTTCCGGAATGATTGCTGGACGATCCAGCACTGGACGATCGCCCGTATCTTGGCGCTTGCGGACAGCCCGATAGCGTTCCAACTCGGCTTCAAGCTGCACGTCTAAACTGCCAAGGGCCGCATAAAGCGCCGTTGCCACCGCAGCATCGCGTTCATTTCTGTCATTCATTCGTTCGGATTGGGAAGAATAGCTCATGGCACAGGAAAATCCAGAACGTCGGTTTGCCCGCCTTACGGACAATCTATGGTACGAAATCCTCGCCCTTTTGACGATCGGCGGCCACGTCAAGCACAGGACCGCCAGCCGCAAAATCGGTTCAATCGTGGCTCCATCGCACTATTTATTACACAGATCGTTAAGCTTGCCTATCGATCGCCCGATTTCGCCCGCACCCTTCCACCATTTTCGATGGACTTAACCGACCTCTCCTCCCTGATCAACGCCCTGCGTCCTAGCTTTCGTTCACCCGAGCAACAACAGCTTGACACGATCGCTACCGCCTGGGCGATCGCCCTTGGGGATCACATCGCTGCGAATGCCTACCCCCTGCACTATGAGCGCCACACTCTCACGATCGCCGTTCGTCAATCGATCTGGGCTCAGCAGCTCACCGCTCAAACCCACCAAATTCTCAACCACCTACGCCCACAGCTTCCGCCCCAGATCCCGATCAAAACCCTACGCTTTCGTGTCGCTCCCCACCCTTGCCGTGTCCAAACTTCAACCGCATCCCAGATCCGCCCACCCTCCGATTTACCGCACCCGAGCCGCTGGCCTCTGCCACCCGATCCCCAGCGCTCGCAAACCGCACCCAAGCCGACACCAGCCCGGAACCCCGCCCCCAGCTCGACGCTTCAGCAAACCGTCGATCGCTGGAAAACCACCCTCGATCGCCACGCGCCCTACCTAAAACCCTGCCCTCGCTGCCACTGCCTCACCCCCCCGGCAGAACTCGATCGTTGGCAGATCTGCGCCGTGTGTGCCACTGCGCTCTTCCAGTCCGCCCACCCCCTCGGCTCCGATCGTCCCGCTTTTGAACCCACTTCTCCGCCAAAATCACCCCCTAACCGTTCCATAACGTACAACACCTAGAATTTATGACCTGGAATCCCTGACATTCACACGATCCGATCGTCCCTTCTCCCCAAGTGTGGGAAGGTCACACCGTTACATTCCCGGAGCTGCATCTACCCTAAAATCCCTGCATTTCATTAAATCCTCGCTATATCCGTAGTAATACGTAGATACCGATCATAAAAAGCCAAGGACGTACATCTCTCGTAAAAATGCTCGTACACTCCTCCTTACGGTGAATCCTCGGGATGAGATCCGACACAAACCGACATATAAAACTGCAATTTAATCTACCAAATTTTAGATTTTCTTTGGGATCGCCAGCTTTTTTCTAAGATAAAATAGCGATAGCCGAAAGAGTTGAGGTCCAAAACCTATGAGTTGTCAGTCATGCCTAGTATCATCTTGCCGAGCCTGCCGTTACTACAGTCATGAAGGTCGTCGCGGTGGTCTTTGTCAGCAATTAGGTGCGCCAGTGAGTAGTCAGTGGAAAGCATGTTCTTTGGCTTTTCCGGCTTTTGCACCATCCTGGGAACACTTAGAAGGGCTGGTAACTTTAACCTCTCCTTCGGCAATTCGGCATGAATCAATTCCTTCGAGTTTAGAATATACGCCTGTACCAGTGAAGGCTGAGACACTTCAAGCTCCCAATTCGATGGCTTCAATCGAAAAGATACTAGCGTAGTTAAATCAGCCAATTCCCGAATTTTGAAGATATTTTAAATACCTTCCGGCCCGGCTCTTTCTAAGACTCAATAGTATTTTGATCGAGCCAAAATTTAATTCATTGATCCCGTAAACGAACATCACAAGTTAGAATGCGAGGATCATTTTTTTTTGCGTCAAAATCACTAAAAAAGACCAGGGAAGACCTAGCAAGGTAATTTTATAGACCGGTTATTGGTTTATACAAGTTAATATTTTTTTGTGTCTA
Organism: Oscillatoriales cyanobacterium; assembly: GCA_004293855.1. Taxonomy (GTDB): domain Bacteria; phylum Cyanobacteriota; class Cyanobacteriia; order Cyanobacteriales; family Geitlerinemataceae; genus RDYZ01. The sequence goes on from RDYZ01000247.1 coordinate 9,990, forward strand.
TTCGGGTTCAATTTACATCGAGTTACATCGTAAAACGTTTCAAGTCTACATTTTATTTATCATCAGACTTCTTCCGGTGGGGGCTATCAGGAATAGAGACGTAGAGTCTGGGCTCAAGCTTGGGTATTGTTACATTGTTTGGCTCGAATTTTGAGTAAAAAAACGATATAAACACGCAAAAAAACACGGATTACCTAAACACTAAGTCCGTGTTTTTACGTAAAAACTATGGGTTCAGGATCGCAAGCCTTCCGTGGATAGGGCTTAACCTTCGTCCTCAATCGTTTAACCGGCTTGGGCGACATGGCATCTTTCGCCCACTCGGAGCTGGTGCAGCCAGCTCATCAAGCCGATCGAGCGGCCCATTTCTCGATCGCGGCCTGCAAGCCTTCGATGGTGTACTGTTCCGCTTCTAGATCGCAGCGTCCGAGCTCTTCGCGACAGGCGATCGTCGTCTGCGGGCCGATCGAGGCGATCGTCAGCCGATCGCAGAGGGATTCAAGATTCAGGTTTGGCGTTGATCGCACCAGTTGGGCAAAGTGGCGCACGGTCTTGGAGCTGGCAAAGGTAATCATATCGGCGCGACCGGAGAGGAGGGCCGCCCGAGCCAGGGGAGCGATCGCCGTGGGACAGCCGGATTCGTAGGCCGCAACCTCGGTGACGATCGCCCCGCGATCGCTCAACTCCCGCACCAGGATGTCACGCCCACCCGTTTCCACACGCGGAAATAGGATGCGTTGCCCCTCGACTGGATCGGGAAAGTGATCAACCAGAGCATCGGCCACGAATTCTGGTGGAATGTAGTCCGGTGTGAGGTAGTACGATCGCAGGGATTTGGCGGTTTTTTGGCCGACCACCGCGATTCGTAAACCCGCAAGGGATCGTAAATCGCGACCCTGATCCAGGAGGCGATCGCAGCAAAATTCCACCGCATTACTGGAGGTTAGGATGAGCCAATCAAATTGCTCTAGATTGGCGATCGCCTGATCCAGGTCATCCCAACTCGACGGCGGGCGAATTTCCAAGGCGGGTAGCGAAATCGCTGAGGCTCCAGCCTGCTCTAACCGATCGAGAAACTCGCTCGACTGTCCCGCTGCTCGGGTAACCAGAATGGTCTGACCGGCTAGGGGTTGTTTGGGTTGCAGCGTCAGCGTTGCGGGTTCTGGCGTCTCACTGAAGGGAGCGGATCGCTTGTTCTCTGGATCGGTCACCATGACCGAGGTTGTTCGATCGGGTTGTAGAAACGATCGCAAGCTGACCACTTCACCAATCACGATCACCGATGGCGCGAGGGATTCACCCGCCACCTGAGCCACGATGTCATCCAGCGTGCCCGTCCAGACCCGCTGAAAGGCACGTCCCGCCCAGCGAATAATTGCGATCGGCGTGCGGGGGGCGCGTCCTTCCTGGATGAGCCGATCGCAGAGCGTCCGAAGATTGCGACCGCCCATCAGAAAAACCAAGGTTTCGAGCCGCGCCAAACTTTCCCAATCCAGCGTATCGGGATCGTGGGCGCTAAAGACGGCAAACCCTCGGCTCAGCACCGGATCGGTTAGGGGAATCCCCGCCAAAAGCGGCGCAGCCAAGACGGAAGAAATACCGGGGATCACCTCAAATTCACATCGCGCAGCGTTGAGGGCTTGGATTTCTGAGGCGGATCGGGCAAAAATGAACGGGTCACCGCTTTTAAGACGTACAACCCGTTGATTGGCTTGGCATAGATCGACCAGCTTGGCATCGATCGCCGTTTGGGAGGGGCTAGGCACGCCGCCCCGCTTACCGACGTTAAGCAACTGGCAATGAGCCGGAGCGATCGACAACAGGCGTTCATCCGCTAGCGCATCGTAAACCAGCACATCCGCTGAGGCGATCGCGTTACGTCCCCGTAGCGTTAGATAGTCTGAATCTCCTGGCCCCGCCCCAACGAGGAATACTTTTCCGCCTGCCATAAACTCCTCTAACGTTGATGCTCGTCAAGCTGTGCCGAATGATTCTGGGACTATAATCTGTGAAAACGACGGCTCAACTCGGCGATCGTCCCGTTCCTTGATTAACGGGTAACGGCTTTCCAGGCAACCCAAACCTGCCAGAAAAAAATACTGCTCACGGTGAGGGTAAACGCAAGTTGGAAAATAATATCGGGTCGTTCTGCCAGGATGCGGTCTAGCATGATGGTGTTGCCCCTAGTTACGTGGAAATTGCATGGAGTGAGTCTTGATATCCCTCTGCTTCCGCAAGGAGAGAGGAGCCCTTAACGCTTCCTTGGGTGGCACGATCGAAATAGATTTCCGATCATCCCTTGACGTTCGTTTAAAGTCTCCCGATACCCGATGGCGACTCTGATTCAATTTTGCCAGAAAGCCGTCCGAAACGGGCGGAGCTGGTATCCCAAAGTTGCGGTCAATGGGTGGGAGGCAATGGCGCATCGGGCGCATCGGGCGGCTCGATCGCCAATGACGGGTCGGGTATTCCTGAACCTCCACCGATCCTGCTTCCATCATAGAACGCCAATTCGCCCGCCTGAGTAGATTGCACGAGTTGGGTCAAAAACTCGACCCGTTCTTCCGGCATTACCTGACGGATCTGGGAGGATGAAACCCGGTTTGATTGTGAGCTTTTTATACTCGCTGTAGGCTTTCTAGCAACCATTATGTCCCGCGATCGACGCTTACCCCTTTGGCTCCAACGGTTGCGTTCCCGCCGCAACCGCAAGACCCCGACTGCTCCGCCCGCTGATACCGTGCCGCTCGCGACTTCAAGATTCCGTAGTGCCGACGATCCTCGCCCCGATCCGGCCAACCCGACGACGGTAACAGCTAGCGATGAGCCTGCGGTGAAGGAAACCACCTCTGGGGAGCCCGCCACCTCTGCCGATCGCTCAGTCTGGCAGGCCCTACGGCAGCGGGCGGCCAGTGATATCGAGACGGTTTCAGCCTTGGCGACGCGGTTCACCGATCCAGCGAAAAACCCGGCGAAAAACCCGGCGAAAAACCCGACAAAAAATCCAGGCCAAACCGACGATCCAGCCGCCGATCGTCCAGGGGACGCTGATCCCACTGCGGGCGATCCCCAGTTGGACAGCAATCAAGACATGCCCGCCTGGGTCGATCGCCTGCGTCCAAAACAGCTTGAAAATCAGCTTAATCAGCAGTTTCGTCAATTTCAGGCCCGTCAGCAAGCCCAGGCCAATCCCGAATCGGACGATCGCGCCTTCCTGAGTACACAGTTCGATCGTATCTTGACCCAGTTTCCCCAGAAGCTGCGGATCGATCGTCGGGACATCGAACGCCGTTTCGAGACCTTCGCCCGCAATGCCAAGCCGGAGGATATCAGCAAAATCATCCAACGTTTGCCGGAGATGAACCGAGGGGCCATCCGTGAAATTTGGCCGAAGGTGCGGAGTTTGCTGGAAATGATCCGAGATCCGAATGCAGCATGGACGGCCAAAACCCTGGCGATCGGGGCGTTGATCTACCTCATCTCACCCTTGGATGCGATTCCTGACTTTATTCCCTTTGGGGGATTGGTGGATGATGCGGCCTTGATCGTGGCGGTGGTTGCCACCCTGGCGCGTCAGCTCGATCGCTACATGCGTCAGTCGATGCAAGCCAGCGTCGAAACGGCGGAAAAACTGGCGGAAATTGAGGTACAGAAGTACAACCGCATTGTTCGGATCACCTTGCTGGGGAGCATTGCGACGGCTTTGATCACGATCGGTCTGAAGCTTTGGCTCGATAATAATTAGTCAAGATTGGTGTGAGTTCCAGTTCCGCCGCTGCTGCGACTCCCGCCGATCGTCGCCTTCGTGAAATCCTAGATATGCCCTCTGACCCCGCCTTACGCCCACCGTGTCCGCAAATTGTGCTGTGTAGCGGGATGGTGCGATCGGCCTCCACCTGGTCCTATAACGCCTGTCGATCGATCCTCCAGTTCGATCCCTGGCCGACCGTTGCCGGATTTTTTGGGGAGCAAACCCAGATTGATCAGGTGATCGCAGCGACGGATCGCACGGCGAATAATCTCCTGATTAAAGCCCACTTGCCCAGCGAGGCGACCCACCAGGCGATCGCTCAGGGACACATCAAAAATATTTTTACCTATCGTGATCCGCGCGATAGCCTCAGTTCACGCATTCGCTTTGAAGCCTGTGATGTCCAGGAATTTCAGGACTTTTTTCGGGTGCTGGGTATTGTGCGGGCGAATCTTGGCCTGATGGATCGCTATCAGGCGGACGGGCGATCGTTATTAATCCCGTTCGATCGAATCATGGACGAACCGGCGGCGGAAATTGCCCGAATCGCGGCCTATCTGGAGCGTGAGATCACGCCGGATCACAGTTGTCAGATCGCGGCAGACATTGGCGTCGATCGAGCGCGGCAAGTGGTCGGCGAGCTTGAGCACCTCACCCCCAGCGACACCTTTCAAACCGCCAATCGGACGATCGAACGGACGACTCTCCTACAAACCGGCCACATTAACGGTGCAAAAACCGGACGTTGGCGCGACGATTTAACCCCAGAACAGCAGCTTGCCGCACACCTGGTCTTGGGGCGCTGGCTGATCGACCTGGGCTACGAAACCGAAACCACGTGGTTACACCAGATCGATCACAGCTTGGATCACACGTCTCTGGATTGGCGAGGCGTGGCTCGGAATCTGTGGCAACAGGAGGATTACGGCTCGGCGTTTCAGGTGTTCGCGCGGGCGATCGAACAGGATGCTAGCAACCGAGGGGATGTGTTCGATTACATTACGCTGGCGGCCCTGCGGGGCGATCGCGAGGCGGCGGGTTTGGCCTGGTGGTCGTACATTGCTGATCGGGACTTGCTCGAACTCAGCTCGGAGATAGCAGACCTGCAAACTCAGCTCATCCATGAGGCAAGCCGTCAGGAGGCGATGGGAACCGCCACAGGCCGCGATCGCGCGGCAGCCTTACGGGACTGTTTAGCGGATCTCGACGATTGATCAGCGGGGAGGAAGATCGGGTCACTGGTCACGCCTGACAGGATACCGGCGCATCGTACACCCGCCCGATCGTCCCCTCCAGGTGCGTCACCCCGCCCGCCCAGGTTAACGTCTCGATCGTCACATCCGCCCAGGCCATCCAGTCCCCATCCACCAGCAGGATCGGCACATCGATCGGCAAAATTCGATAGCCCGCTTTCTCGGCTTTAATCCGTACCCCCACAGCCAACGCCTCTGGGTAGCCTTGGCTCTGCGTCAATTTCAGGATGCTATTCACTTCACAGGGCATTCCCATCGCGGGCAAACTCTCTCATGCGTGACGGTCAATTCAGCTTTATTATGAACCACGCGCCCGGATGTTCGAGGAGGTGCGAATCGTGGCTGTTATCCCGATCGTCCTCGCCTCTGGTTCGCCCCTGTCTATCCGTTTCGTTTTACCCTGCGTTTTATCCCGCTGCCCGACCTATGGTTATCGCCTCTCGCGACTTACTCGAACGCGCCGATGTTTTCCCACAACTTAAATTGGCGATCGAACTCGCTCTCAATGCCAAGGAAAAAAACTGGGGATATTTCCGTGTACGTCGCATCGATGGGGTTTACCATCTCGATATTCCCTATATGGAATTGCTGCGCGTACAAAATACCAGCGATAAACAGGGGTTTAAGGCGTTTTGGGGTAATGCTCACAAGCCGACGATCACGACGCGCAAACGCCGCAAGGTGATCACCGATCGCAAAACGAACCGTGATCTGGTGCAGCGCACCTATGAGGTGCTGTATCATTCGCGATCGGCGTTTCGGCAAGCAAACTACCTCATCGCCACAACGATCCGCGATCAACTGCGTGCTACCCTAACCGCTGCGGACGAAAATGAACTCGAACCGCTCGTGTTGCTCCTAGAGCAAAGCGGCGATCGCTAATCATCCATCCCCAGTCTTCCGTGATCACGTCCGTGCCGCCACATCACGGCATCATTCACCGATCGTTCGACCTTGCCGTGCTAGTCCTGCACGTACTCCGTCCCGTTAATCAAGGCTAGCTCCGCCCGGACAAATTCACGCCCAAGATAGAGTGCATGGTCGAGACGACTGAGCGGGCAGGGGTTGGCCTTTTCGGTGATGGCGATGCCCAGTTCCTTGGC
>RDYZ01000248.1 GCA_004293855.1 Oscillatoriales cyanobacterium
GACAACCCGCATCATCCTGTCTTTACTTTGGCCAGTATTGTTTGCAGGCAATAAATCCTTTCGGGGTAACTTTCAAAAAGCATTGAAGGGCAGTTAGATCGTCGTGCGGGCGCGATGTTTGCACGCAAAACATCAAGATGGTATCGCAAGATTTATCTTGTTCGGATCTGAATCATGATCAAAAGCGCAGACCGGTTCACCCTAACCGATCTGCGCTTTTTACTGACGATCGTCAAACTCGGCGATCGCTCCGAGCCTTCAAGTCATTGCCGCCAGCTCCGATGGGGCTGACATTTCCCAGGTTGAGGCTTTAACCTAGGGCTTGCTCGATCGTTGCACGCAACGCCGCGTCATCCGGCGCTGTTCTTGGGTCAAAGCGTCCGACAACATTGCCGTCACGGCCCACCACAAATTTCCCAAAATTCCAGGAAATATCATCACCATCCCCCACAAGGAATTTGTAAAGCGGGCTACGGTTTGCACCATTCACATCCTGCTTTTCCAACAAGGTGAAATTCACATCATATTTACTGCTGGTGAATTCTTTGATTTCCTCTGGGCTACCGGGCTCCTGAGCACCAAACTGATTACAAGGAACCCCAATAATCTCAAAGCCACGTTCTTTGAACTCGTTATAAAGCTCTACCAGCCCTGAATACTGAGGGGTGAGACCGCAGGCACTCGCAACGTTCACAAACAGCACAACTTTATTGGCGATCACGTCCTCCGAAAGGGGAGTTCCATCCAAGGTTGCAAGATTGGTCGGTAAAGGCATAGGGACGAGATAAGGAATTGACAACGAGGTTTATTATTCAGTATTTCCTTGACCTCGTGCATTCGTGATCGCCCCCCTAGTAAAGTGCGGGTTTGTGGGAATCGTGCCGCTTAGCCAAAGACGACGGTGCGGTTACCGTAGGCGAGGACGCGGTGTTCGAGGTGCGATCGCACCGCACGGGCCAGCACAATCCGTTCGAGATCCTTGCCTTTCCGAATCAGGTCGGCGACTTCATCGCGATGGCTAACCCGTACCACGTCTTGCTCGACGATCGGCCCTTCATCGAGATCGGCAGTGACGTAGTGAGAGGTGGCACCGATGATTTTGACACCGCGTGCGTAGGCGCGATGGTAGGGTTTGGCTCCCGCAAAGGCTGGTAGGAAGGAGTGGTGAATGTTGAGGGTTTTCGGAAACTGCTCGATAAATCGGTTGCTGAGCACTTGCATGTATTTGGCAAGGACGACGAGATCAATGTTGTACTGGGCGAGCAGCGCTAGTTCGTGAGCCTCTTGCTCGGCTTTGGTCTCGGCGGTGACGGGCACGTGGTGAAAATCGATGCCGTACTGATCGGCGATCGGTTTGAGGTCGGTGTGATTGCTAATGATCAGCGGAATTTCGGCCTTGAGTTCGCCCGATCGCGATCGCCAGAGCAGATCGAGCAGGCAATGATCCTGTTTCGTCACCCACAGGGAAATGCGCGGAATCTGGTCCGAAAAATGCAGTTCCCAGTAAGCTCCCAGGGGATCGGCGATCGCGGCAAAGGCGGGGCCGACAATCTCACGCGGTAGATTAAAGCCATCCAGTTGCCATTCGATCCGACTGAGAAATAGACCCGCTGAAAGGTCAGTATGGTGGTCAGCATGGATGATATTGCCGCCATTGGAGTAGATGAAATTGGCGAGCTTGGCGACCAGGCCGGGGGTATCGGGGCAGGACAGTAAAATCGTGGCAGTGGCAGCGGTCATAGGGTATTGAGCGCAAGGGGGATTCGAGAGATCGAAATGTCGAGATTGGGCCGGGGAACGATAGCGGATGCCGTACCGTCGTCCAACGTACCAGGTTCGGTCGGTTTGGGAAGCGGGAAGCAGAGACGATCGGCATGGCGTAACGTTCCGCTTTAATTTTTGCAAGATTTGGAGATCGGCCCATCATTCCGGAGGATAATCTAGACCATATTGATAGATATATCGTTGTTCGACGACCCAATGGTTCACGTCAAGTGGTTTAACTTCAGGATAAGGCCCGCCATCGGGTGCTGAATGGAAGTATGGTATTGCCTCGGCCTGAGGACACCGGAAACTGTGGGGTCAATCTGTGGGATCAATCAGGATTCTCTCCACGCCGTTCTTACGTTTGTATGGGATGGCTTCAGCTTGTTCAAGTTTGGCATTACATGCTGCTAGTCCTGTGGGGTTGTGTCATCCCTCGGACTGCGAATTCTGCTCGCATCCGTCTTGATCGCTATCACCGGTCCACCGGTTAGGCCGAGATTTTGTCGATTACAGTTATCTCAGGCTGTATCTCCGCTGATCTCAAGACGAAACGTTAGATTCCCGGTACATTGCTTCAGACTTTCGTATTCTTAAGCTAGATATCGCGAGATACTGTGTTCTCTTTCCTCCTGCTGCACTTGTTCTTGCCTTTGCGATCTATGGTTTCTCCGCCTTTCCCTTTGCTTCCAAGTTCACTGCGTTGGGTACAACGAGCGGGTGTGGTGTCATCGCTGATGATGGCTGCAACCTTTGGTGAGATGGTGTTGGCCCCGATCGCCTCGGCACTGGATCGCGCTGCGCTACCAAACCTGAGCTCTGTGGCGGTGGAACTGCCATCGACTCGCACCTTGGTGGATGCAGGGTTAACGGCCTACGAACAGGGAGCCTTTATCACGGCGATCGAGATCTGGGAACAAGCGCTAGAAACCCCGCTACCGGCGGCAGATGTGGCGACGATTCAGAGCAATTTGGCAGCGGCGTATCAGGCGGTGGGGCAGTCGGAGCAGGCGGCGATCGCCTGGGATCAGGCAATTGACTATTACGAAACGCAACCGGGCAGCGATCTCACGATTGCACAGCTTTTAATCGAACAAGCCCAGTCGTTCGACACCCTTGGGCAGCATAAACGCGCGATCGAGATTCTGGAACGGGCGATTTCCCTAGCGGAGAGTGCCAATAATTCGGATGCGCTAGCGGCGGCGAATGGTGCGTTGGGCAATGCCCAATGGGCAGCGGGGGAGTATGAAAAAGCGATCCAAGCCCATCGCACCAGCCTTGAGATTGCCCGTGAGACGGAGAATGTTTTATTTGCGGCGATCGCTTACAACAATCTGGGCAACGTTTACGAAAGCCAGGTGCAGCGCTTCCGCTATCAGTTGAGTGTGGCGCAGGCAGAGGGTGAAATTATCGATGCTGAACGCTACCAGTCCAATCTGACCCGATCGATTGCCAGTGCGATCGATTCGGCCCAGCGTAGCGTCGCTGTGAGCCAACAGATTGGCGGTATCGTCGAAGCTCGCGCCTTGCTCAATCTCAATCGTATTTTGGCGTTGCGTACGGAGGATGCGGCGACGCTTTCCCCGGCGGAGATTGCTGAGATTGAGGCGAATCGCGATCGGGCGATCGCCCTGCTTGAACGTGAACCCGCCTCGCGCAATAAAGCCTTTGCACTGATCAATGCCGCAACGGATAAACACAATCGCCTTAATCCCCAACGGCAGGCGCTAGTGCTCCGGGACGCGGTATCCGTGTCGCGAGAGATTGGCGATCGGCGGGCAGAGTCCTTTGCACTCGGTTCCCTCGGATCGGTGTACGAGCAAAACCGCGCCTATGACGAAGCGATGGCGCTCACCCAACAGGCCCAGATTGCCGCCCAAGAGGTTGACGCGACCGATAGTCTCTACCGTTGGCAGTGGCAAACGGGTCGCATTCGTTTGGCGACGGGCAACCAGGGTGAAGCGATCGAGTCCTATCGTGCGGCGATCGGTTCACTGCAAAGTATTCGTGGCGATATTGTTGCCGCCAATAAAGACATTCAATTTGACTTTCGCGACACGGTCGAACCCGTTTACCGCGAACTGATTTCGCAGCTTCTCAGTATCGAGACGGTGGACCCTGCCCAAAAGCAGGCCAATTTACGGGAAGTGCTCGATGTTCTAGAACTGTTGAAAATTGCTGAATTACAAAACTTTTTTGGCGATGACTGTGTGGAGGTGGCCCAATCCATGGTCGAAGCCAACGGCCAACTGACCGATCGCAATGCGGCGGCGGTCTACAGCATTATTCTGCCCGATCGCACAGAACTGATCGTCCGTCTAGCGGATGGTTCACTGCTCCAACGCACCGTGGATTTAAGCCAAGCAGAACTCGAAACCCAGGTCGATGAGTTCCGTCGTCTGCTCGAAAAACGCGGTACGAACGAATACCTCACCTACGCACAATCGTTATACCGCGACCTGTTTGAACCCATTGCAGCGGATCTCAGTGCTGCGGCTCCCGAAACCCTCGTGTTCATTCAGGATGGCGTCCTCCGCAAAATTCCCATGGCCGCGCTGCACGATGGAAATCGTTTCCTGATTGAAAACTATGCGATCGCCACCACGCCCAGCCTGCAACTGACCAGCCAATCTAATCTCGAAAAAGACGAAATTAATGCGTTGATCCTGGGGCTCACGGTTGCCCGTCCGCCCTTCGCGGCCCTAGCTGGGGTCGCTGAGGAAACCCAGGATGTCTATAACCGTCTCGGGGGTGAGATTTTGCTCGATCGCGACTTCACCCTGAAGAACTTTGAGGCAGAGCTGGGCAATGATGCCTATACCGTGGTGCATATGGCAACCCACGGGCGTTTTGGGGTGGATTCGGATACGACGTTTCTACTGGCCTACGACGATAAGATCACGATCGACAATATCGACACCCTGCTCCGATCGCGAGCCGTACGATCGGGCAGTACACGCCGCCAGCCGATCGAGCTTCTCACCCTCAGCGCCTGCCAAACCGCCGCCGGGGATAACCGTGCCGCCCTGGGTATTGCCGGGGTTGCCGTGCGTGCTGGAGCGAAAAGCGCACTCGCCAGCCTGTGGTTCATCAACGATGCCTCCACCGTCGCACTCATCGACACGTTTTACGCCGAACTGTCCAAACCGGGCGTCACCAAAGCCCAAGCTCTCCAGCGAGCCCAAATTGCAGCGATCAATGACTACGCCTACGAGCATCCCGCCGTTTGGTCACCGTTCATTATGATCGGCAACTGGCTTTAAGACCGCTAAACCGGAACTTGAGCCCTTTGGAATGCATCAGACGTGTACGTAGACTAGCGAACGGTCGCGCGTACGGCTTCCGCATCGATCGACGGTAACAGCATCAGCCGCAGCAAATGTCCCGCAATGCTGCACTGGAGCGGCAACTTTTTAATCGCTTTCAGCCAGTTCGGATCTGTGGATTCGTTGATCTCCGTTAGCTTCAGGTTGAGATCCGAACAACGATGCAGACGATCGAGAAATTCCGGTGAATCCACATCTAAGACACTGGGAAACGCCCGCGCTGCGGTGGCATTGGTTTGGCGAATAACTTCCGCATCAAACTCGGTGGGGTCAATCCCCAAAGCGTGGTAAAAATTCTGGCGCTCATGCACGGTTAAGGTGTGGGTGGCGAACACACTGAGCAGGAAAAAGCGGCTCCAGAATCGTGCTTTCCAGCCTTTCCACATCGATGTTTGCGATCGCAGTAAAACCTTGAAAATATCACCGTGGCGGTTTTCATCCTGACACCAGGGTTTGAAATATTGGAACATCGGATAAAACTGATGTTCGGGATGCGCTTCAAGGTGACGGTGAATCAAAATATAACGCCAGTAGCCAATTTTTTCGGACAGATAGACCGAATAAATGACCCACGGTAGCGGGAAAAAGGTATAGGTGCGCTCATGGGTTAGGCGACCGAGATCCAAGGTGCGGTTAAAGTCGCTCATCGCTTTATTAATAAAACCAGCATGACGGGCTTCATCCCGTGCCATGAGTTTAAATAGCTCGGACAAGACGGCATGTTTGCCCTGGAGACGACGCGATAGTTCTTTGAAGAGTAAAAAGCCCGAAAATTCGGAAACACACGATCGTTCTAGGTAGTCGATAAACGCCTCACGATCGTCGCCCGTGATGTGATCCCAGGAGGTATTAAAACGCTCATCTCGGACAAAATGATTGCGATTGTAGTCCACCCGCATTTGCTCTAAAACAGCCTGAAGTTCGGCTTCTTGAGACGATAGGTCGAGCTTGGCCGCTGCATCAAAATCGGTGGTGTAGAAGCGGGGTGTGAGGAGCGTTTCTTGAAGTGCGGCTTGAGTTGCGTCGAGTTTGGGGGACGTAGAAACCATCAATGAATCCTCAATGATTAGTGTGGCGATCGGGCAAAACGCGATACAAATCTGGTAACTAATGCAACGTTAATGTTGTCAAAAAGGCCAGGAATTGACGTGAAATTGCCTCAACCGTTGGTTCGGTTTAAAAATCAGTTCATTCATTTAAACCCTAAATTTGTTCCTTGTTCAAACTTGAAAATATTTTGAATTAAACAATTTCTTTGTTGCAAAAATAGCGTTCGTTCAGCTTGCTTTCGGGCGAGAATACACTCCCAACAGGAATGATCGAGATCCAGACCTCGGAGGTTTCCAAAACCTCCGAGGTCTCGCATCCCGCGTGATACAGACCCCGACTAACGACATGGCGGATGGGTCAGGCAAATGCACCAAAACAAGACCCACTAGAGCCGATAGAGTTGGGTGTATTTTTCCCGTAACAACTCAATAAAGGGCTCCACCTGGAGCGATCGTCCCGTCACCCGTTCCAGCAGCTCCGTGGCGGAAAACTTACAACCGTGGCGATAAATGTTGCTCTGGAGCCATTGATGTAAGGTCGAAAAACGCCCACGCTCCAGATCCACCGGGATTTCGGGGTGGGTACGTAGGGCGGTTGTGTAGAGTTGAGCGGCGATGAGATTACCCAGGGCATAGCCTTGGAATTGACCGCCAATGCGATCGGCGTACCAGTGAACATCCTGAAGCACACCCTCGAGATCGTTGCGGGGAGTGATGCCTAAATCCTGTTGATAGGCAGCATTCCAGGCGTCGGGCAAATCGGCGATCGTCAGCTTGCCCTCCAGCATGGCAAGTTCGAGTTCAAACCGAATGATGATGTGCAGATTGTAGGTGACCTCATCGGCACTTGTTCGTACGGGTGTGCGCTTGACGGTATTAATCGCCGCGTAAAAATCCCGCACTGACGATTTACCCAATTGACGGATAAAGGCACCTTGCAGCCAGGGAAAACAACATTCCCAAAAGGCACGACTGCGACCGATGATATTTTCCCAAAGTCGCGACTGTGATTCATGCATTCCCGACGATGCACCGGCGGCGAGGGGCGTCCCACTCAGGGCGGGATCAAGCCCCTGTTCGTAGAGCCCGTGGCCCATTTCGTGCAGGGTGCTGAAGAGGGATTCGCGCAGATCGTGGGAAAAGGCGCGGTTTGTGATGCGAACGTCACCGGTTCCGAAGCCAACGGTAAACGGGTGAACGGTTGTATCGATGCGGCCTCGCTTAAAGTCGTAGCCAATCCGTTCGATCAGTTTGCGGCAAAAATCCTGCTGGATGGTGACGTTAAATTCCTGGTGGAGTAGGGCATCATTTATCGGTGTTGTCGAGGCGCTGATGGCTTCGATCAGGGGGTGTAACTGTTGTCGTAACTGGCAAAACAGTTCACGTAATTGTTGGGTGGTCATGTCACGATCGGCGCGGGCGATCGCGGGATCGGCGGGATGCTCGGCCTGGGGGAAAAAGCTCGAAAATTCGTGGCTCAGATCGAGCATCTTTTCGAGGGCAGGTTGGACAATCTTAAAATCATTGGCCTCACGAGCCCGCGCCCAGTCACCGTAGGTTTTGGTTTGATGTTCGGTCAGACGGGCTGTAAATTCGCCCGGAACCGCCACGCGCCGCTGATAATCGCGCCGTGCGATCCGAATGGTGCTGGCCTCGATCGAGCTGTAGGGAAGGCTGGCCTCAAATTCTTGCAGGCTGTCGAGCAGGTCGCCGAGTTCTGGAACTGTGGCTTTTTGGTGTAGCAGGCGTTGCAGCGTTGCACTTTGGCGTCCGCGATCGATCGTGCCACCATCGGGCATATAGGTTGTGCGATCCCAAGACAAAATCGATAGGATTGCCTCAATATCGGCAATATCGCGCAACTGTTGGCGGAGGGCGGCGTACTGGGGCGGGAACGAGGAACCGGGATCATGCATGGTGGCGAGTACCGAAGTCCCGACTTCGGGTAGAGGCGAAACCTGAAACAGTGAATTTACACGCGATCGTTCAAGGCTCAAACCGACTTCCCCAGAAACCTGGGACAAGGTAGATGCAACGGCTTGAGTTGAGGTCGATCAAACTCTCTGACAACGCAGAGCGGGCTACTGGTGTCCCGATTGATGGGGTATGGGTCGATCGTATCGCATTGCGCGAAGCGTGCGATCGGTGAGGGGTCGCGAGTTGGCGGAGAAACCCGTGACCTGTTGCTGTTAAACGTTGCCATCAAAAAAGGGGCCTGGTTCGTTTGGCCCCTTTTTTGATCTGCAATTTTTGATCTGCAATCTGTGCTGAATGTGGCTAAGTGTTGCCGATCGCGGTCAGACCACGGGTATAACCCTCTGAGGGTGACCCACGCGCTTCACTAGACCTCTTGCATGAATTGAAAAGGCCAGGATTCGAGCACTGAGCGGAGTCGTTGGCGTAGCCTTCGCTGTGCGAATAGTGCGATCGCTATTCGTGGTAACACCCAAGCTTCGACTCCTCTCAGCCTTGATCGAGCCTAAGCCGTTTCTTCGGCCTTGGCAGTTGTATCGCCTTTTTCCAGGACACTCCGCAACCACGGCGGCGCGATGAAGGTTGTCACAATCACCATGGCAATAATGGCCGCATCCAGGGATTCAGACAGAACGCCACTGGCTGCACCAACGCCAGCGAAGACCAAACCCACTTCGCCTCGGGGGATCATCCCCACCCCGATCGCCAAGCGGTTGATACCGGGCTGGAAGATCGTCAAACTCGTGGCCACCTTACCGATAATTGCCACCACGATCAGGAACGCTGCAATAATCAGCCCTTCGCGGTTGGACGGTTCAAACGGATTGAGTACCGAAATATCAGTACGCGCACCCACCACCACGAAGAAGACCGGCACAAGCATGTCGGCGATCGGTACAACCTGCTCTTCCAGATCGCGCTGAAGTTCATTTTCGCCGAGAATCAAGCCCGCAGCAAATGCTCCAAGAATCGCTTCAAGCTGAATGGCTGAGGCAATATAGGACAGGACAAACGTCACAACCAGCGCCGAAATCAGCAGCGGTCCCCGCGTTTTAAAACTGCGAACCAAGCTGACAAAGTAGGGATTGAGCAAACGACCCAGAATAATGGTGCCCACCAGGAACACCGCTGCGCTGATGGTCAAGTACAAAATGTTGGTCACTTCGACTTCGCCAGTTTTCACAAGGCTCGCGACAACAGCCAGGACAATAATCCCGAGCACGTCATCGAGCACTGCTGCACCAACGATAATTTGGCCTTCCTTCGAGCTAAGTTTGCCAATTTCTGCCAAAACCTTGGCCGTAATTCCGATACTGGTAGCTGTGAGCGCAGCCCCCGCAAAAATTGACGGAATCGCAGGCACATCAAAGATGGTCATCAAACCGATCGTCCCGAGGGCGAACGGCACAACGACACCCACCACGGCGACAACCGCCGCCTGTGGGCCGTACTTAATCAGCTCTTCGAGGTCGGATTCGAGACCAATCTCAAACAGCAGGATGATCACCCCTAGCTCGGACAGCACGGAGATCACTTCACTCTGGGCGGAAAACGTTGCTGCAAGGCTCTCAGCAGAGAGATGAGCCGTTGATTGCAAAAACGTCATGATAACTGAACTATCCGCCGTGATCTCGCCCCCTGGGAAGACCAGCAAGTTCAGGGCGGAGACACCAACAATGACCCCGCCAATCAGATCGCCAAGGACGGGTGGCAGGTTAATCCGTACACACAATTCGCCACACAATTTACTGGCAAAGTAAATCACGACGAGACTGAGGAGGACACCGGCAAGGAGAAGACTACTATCGGCTTCGGTTTCGCCCGTCGTCGCGAGCAGTGGCGCGATCGGCGATCCGAGCCAAGCAATGGGTGAGAGAGAGATTGTCGTCATTACTGCACTATCAAATCGTTTCGAGTCTGAGCCTCGTTCCGTCTTAATGTACAGGTTTGCGGGGTCTGAGATTCGGGTTGATCCCGGAGACTTGCGATCGCGATCCCAGTTTGGCCAGGTTGCCCGAAACTCCAGCCCGCCACATCCACACCGTCTTCACCGTCCAGACAAATCATGG
>RDYZ01000249.1 GCA_004293855.1 Oscillatoriales cyanobacterium
TCAGGTGGGCGATCGTGGGCTGGACGATTTCGATCGCTGGCAACGGCTCCACCGCCATTTTCTGCGAGCCGTCTCGATCCAGCAGGGAGATAAACCGTTACTGGTTAAAAATCCGGTGTACACGGGTTACATTCGCCACCTGCGACACCTCTGGCCGACGGCAAAATTCATTCACATTTACCGCAATCCTTACCGCGTTTTTCCCTCGACTCGTCACTACTTCACGCGCCTATTACCCGAATTGGCCTTGCAGTCCTACGACGAGGAGCATTTACCGATCGAACCGCTCATCTTGGAAAGCTATCGGCATTTGATGGATGCGCTCAAAACCGACACCGCCGATTTACCGGCGGATCAATGGATCGAGCTTCGGTTTGAAGATTTGCAAGCCAACCCACTCCGCGAACTCGAAACCATCTTCACACAATTAAATCTGCCTGATTTTGCCGCGACACGGCCTTATCTAGAGCGCTACCTAACCGACCTGGGCGACTATCGCCAAAATCAGTACACGATCGACCCGGCGACGATCGCCACGATCGATCGCCATTGGCAACCCTACATTCAACGCTGGGGGTATCGTCCCGAGATGTGAGATTGAGGTATGAGATGTGAGATGTCAGTTACACGTGGGCCGGGGAACCCTCGATTTGCCCAGCCGCCCACAACAGCGATCTTGATAGCCAGATTGATCGCAGGCTACCCTTAACCCATCCCCCTTTGTACACACCCGATCGCTCGATCGCTCAGACCTATCGTGGCTCCCCTTGATGCCGTTGCCCTCACCGCCGTGAGCGGGGTTGCCGTCCCGCTCTTCCAATCCCTTGTCGATAGTGGCGGCAAAATTCTTGGCCTGTTTGGTCGAACCATCGATCGGGCCACGAAGCAAGCGATCTACACCGCGTCGGGCGAATACGCCAACCGCTACAGCCAGCGCCACGGTCAAATTAAGCTGCTCGGGATGCGGCAACCCCTGGATCTGGAAGCGGTGGCAGTTCCCCTGCGGGTGTCGATCGAGAATGACGTGCGGCGCTTCGCCTCGGTGGACGAAAGTGAACAGGCATTTGCACAAACGGGAACCTTTGCCCAGCCGAATGGGGTTGTGTTTTCGGCGCTGGAGTTGGCGCGACAACGTTCCTACGTGATGGTGTTGGGAACACCCGGATCGGGTAAAACGATGGTGTTGCGACAGGTGGGGCTAGAGGCATTACGGGGAAAAGTCGGGGCGAGAGGTGGCACGAATGCGGCGGCAAGCGGTGGTCATCACGTTGGTCGTAACGGTGGTGTGGTGACAGAAGAGGAGGGGCAACGCAGCACGATCGCAGACACAAGCAGCGAAACCTCAAATGGCTTGATTCCCGTGTTTATCGAGTTAAAACGGTTTGCCGATCGCGAGTTTAATCTGCGTGACGCGCTGGTGCATGAGTTTGAGGTTTGCGGCTTTCCCGAAGCGGACGGGTTTGTGGAAATTGCACTCGATCGCGGCAAGCTGCTCATTTTGCTTGATGGTCTGGACGAGCTGCCCACCGAGCAACGCAACCGAGCCATCGGTCAAATTCAGGATTTTGTGGATCGTCACAATAAAAATCGCTTTTTGTGCTCCTGTCGATCGTCGGTGTATCAATACAATCTCAAGCAATTTGTGGATGCGGTGGTGTTGCCCCTGACTCCGCTCCAAGTGCAGCAATTTTCACACCAATGGGCGATCGCACGTCCGATCGATCCTCGCTCCCAAACCAGCGCCACCCCCAATTCAGAGGCCATCGCTCCGGCCTCTGTCCCGTCGTCGGCAGTCGAGCCAACACCACCATCTACTCCCCCCGCTGCGGTGATCGTCACGGATTCCGGCGACACCCCGGAGGCTGTGGCGGAGACCCCGAATCAACCACAAAATCAGACCCCGAATCAGACGCCGACCTCTAACCTGAGCGATACCACGACTAACACGACACCCAACACAATACCCGACACCATCACCCATGCCATTGCCACCGATCCAGACCTGGCCGAACTGAGCCGATCGCCCCTCTTGCTCACCCTCTTCAACCTAACCGACCCCGCCAGTCTCATCCGCCTCAGCAATCGCCCGTTTCTCTATCAAGAAATTCTTGAACTTTACCTTCGCACCTGGAGCGAGCTGAAACGGGTCACCCGATCGCCGATCTATCCCGATTTTGGCGTGACGTTACAGCAGCAGTTTTTCGGTGAAATTGCCCTAGAGGCGAGCCGCAATCAGCGGGTTTTTCTGGCACGGCGTGGTTTAGTGGAGGCGCTCAAGTCGTTCTTGCAAACACGGCTTCAGGCTCCGGATTATCTTGATGGGGATGCGATTTTGGATGCGATCGTGGTGCAACAGGGAATTTTGACCGAGCGATCGCGTGATGTGTTTTCCTTTGACCACGTAGCTCTCCAAGCCTATTGCGCCGCGACAGCCTTGGGCGATCGAACAAGTCAGGCGAGTGATCCAGGTTTGAGCGATCGTGAGATTGAGACGATCGCAGCGCAACATCTCGGTGATCCGCTTTGGCGATCGATCTTTCCGCTGTGGATTGATCGCCTGGGCCGTCGGGGCGTGGTTTTATTGCAGGCGCTCGAAAAAGCCGCCAAAAAAGCACAAGATCCAACGGTGACCGCCTGGATCGAGGCTCAGGACGAAACGATCGCCATCGAATCCGTGAAGTTGGAGCAGTTGCAGCCCTGGCGATCGGCGTTATCCCAAGGTGCGATCGCGCCGATCGCCGCAGAACTTGCCCAGATGTCAAACCTGGCGGCGGCTGCTACGGCGGCGGCGACGCGAGTTCCCGACACGGCTGCCGCGCCCGAAACTGACGCCAGACCAGACCGTTCCGGCGAAGGAGACACCAGCGGTTTGCGCCAAGGTTTCCG
Organism: Oscillatoriales cyanobacterium; assembly: GCA_004293855.1. GTDB lineage: Bacteria > Cyanobacteriota > Cyanobacteriia > Cyanobacteriales > Geitlerinemataceae > RDYZ01. Next base: position 2,887 of record RDYZ01000249.1, read on the forward strand.
CCACGTGTGGGCTGTATTGCAGACGGATGTATTGGCCGGGGCGGGAGGATCACGATCGCCCCTGACCGTGGGCTGGCAGGCGATCGCGGTGTATCTCGTGGCGCTGGAGACGATCGCCCGGTGTCGCCAGATGCTACACACGCATCGCGCCTAACCCGTTCATCACTGGGTCATCCCCAGTGGAACCCGCCCCCATAACCGAACCGAACCCACCCACGAACTTCCCCCCAATGCTCGTTAGAATGAGGTTCGTTCGCGCTGCCCTTTGTTTCTCCTTCATGCGTAGCTTTTTAAAATCTGTACTCGCCTCTTTTACGGCTCTGCTCCTCTTCTCTGGCTTGGGTGTGGTCTCGTTGACAGCGGTACTCATCCTGTCAATCACCTCTGCCTCGAAAGATGTACGCCCCGAGGTCGAAAACAACACGATCCTGACGATCGATCTATCCATCCCAATTCAGGATGCCCAAGCCGAGGTCACACCGGGCGAAGCCTTGCAGCAACTGTTCGCCGATCGGGATACGAGCGGTATTAGCCTACGCATGATCACCGGCGCGATCGAACAGGCCGCCGAAGACCCGGCGATCGTCGGGCTTTACCTGGATGGAACCGGCGGTGACTTTGCCACCGGGTTAGCCAATGCATTGGAAGTGCGACGCGCGATCGACACCTTTCGCGCCTCCGGTAAACCGATCATTGCCTATAACCGCGACTGGTCTGAACGCGCCCTCATACTTGGAACAGCGGCCACGGAACTGGCGATCGATCCCCTCGGTACGGTGGAGCTGAATGGCCTGCGATCGGAATCTCTGTTCCTGGGGGGAACCTTGGAAAAGTACGGTGTTGGGGTGCAGGTGGTGCGTGTGGGTGACTACAAATCCGCCGTTGAACCGTTAACCCGTAAGGATTTCAGTCCCGAAAATCGGGAGCAAACCACGGCCTTACTCAATGATTTGTGGGGAACATTTGTCGAGACGATCGCCGCTGGTCGGTCCCTCGATGCCGCTGCGATTCAGGCGATCGCGAATAATAGCGGGATGCTGATGGCCGAGGAAGCCGTGAGCCAAAAGATTATCGATCGCGTGGCCTACACCGACGAAATCGAAACGCGGCTGAAGGAGTTAACCCAGGTGACGGAACCGGATAAGCCATTTCGTGAGATCAGCCCCAAAGCCTACGCGAAAGCGATCAAGCTGAATGAAGGCGATCGCGAGGCGGCGGAAATTGCGGTGGTGTATGCCCAGGGTTCGATCGTCAGCGGTGAAGGGGATGGCGAACAAATCGGGGGCGATCAATTGGCGCAAGAATTGCGCGATCTACGCCTCGATGAGGATGTGAAAGCGGTGGTGTTGCGGGTGAATAGCCCTGGTGGCAGTGCTGCGGCGTCGGAAGTAATCAAGCGAGAGGTGGCGCTCCTGTCCGAGACTAAGCCGATCGTGGTGTCGATGGGGAATGTGGCCGCCTCCGGTGGGTACTGGATTTCGATGGTGGCGGACGAAATTGTCGCCGAACCGAATACGATTACCGGCTCGATCGGGGTGTTTGGGCTGCTGTTTAACTTGGAAGAACTGGCCGCAAACAACGATGCCGCCTGGGACGGTGTGCAAACCTCGCCCCTCGCCAATCTCGATACGGTATCCCGTCCGAAAACTGCCGCTGAACTGGCGTTAATCCAGAAATTTATCGATCGCATTTACAGCCAATTTATTCGTGAAGTCGCCAAGGGTCGCGACCTACCCGAAGCAAAAGTGCGCGAAATTGCACGCGGTCGCGTCTGGTCAGGAACCGCAGCGCTGAACAATGGCCTGGTGGATCGTCTCGGGGGTCTTGAGACGGCGATCGCCAGTGCTGCCGAACGGGCCCAACTTGAATCCTGGTATGTCGAAGAATATCCCCGGACCAAAACCCTCGAAGAAAAAATTATTGAACGTCTTGAGGGAATTCAGATTGGCGGCCATCGCCGTTCTGCGTCGATCGCCCAGGCTTCGGCCATTGAACGGGAATGGCAACGTTTACACGCCGAACTCCGGGATTTAGCCAGCTTTAACGATCCGATCGGCGCCTATACCCGTCTGCCCCAATCCTTTGAAATTGACTAAACGCGACCGGATCACCCCGTCAACCACCACCTTTCAACACACCATGACAGACCTCAACGGTAAATATGCTCTGATCACCGGAGCTAGCAGCGGCATCGGTCGCGTCACCGCGATCGCCCTAGCGCACCAGGGGGTTAACGTAATCCTGGTTAGCCGATCGCTGGAAAAACTGACGCCTGTGGCCGAGGAGGTCACCGCCTGCGGCGTTCATGCCGAGGTGTACTCGATCGACCTCGCCGATGTCGCCACCGTCCGCGAAAAAATCGTCGCGATCGTCGAACGTCACCCGATCGATATCTTGATCAATAACGCTGGGATGGCCTACACCGGTAACCTTGACACCATGCCACTGGACGATTGGCAAACCATGCTCAACCTCAATGTGACCAGTGTGTTTCAATGCACCCAGGCCGTCTTACCGACCTTGCGGCAACGGGGTGGGGCGATCGTCAATATTGTTTCCGTGGCCGGTCAGCAGGTGTTTCCCGGCTGGGTGGGATACTGCACCAGTAAATTTGCACTGATGGCTCTCACCCGAGGCATCGCCGCCGAGGAACGCGCTAACGGAATTCGCGTCACAGCAGTATGTCCGGGCTCGGTGAATACCTCGATTTGGGACACCGAAACAGTCCAGGCTGACTTCGATCGTGCGGCCATGCTCACCCCCGAAACGATCGCCGAAACGATCGTCAATGTGCTCTCGTTACCAGCATCCGCCGTTGTCGAAGAAATTACCGTAATGCCCAGTGCTGGGGTGTTGTAGGGTTACAGTGTAAAATTCGCCTCAACACTCTGGTGTGCGATCGGGATCTGATGCTTGAGTGTTGTATCCGTTCAGGCGGTGGAGTTCGGTTCGATCGCCTGTAATCCGTGTCCCGTCGCTTGTCTTCGTCTCGAGTGCAAGACGGCGCGACAATTCCACAGCGGCGATCGCACCGGACACCACCAGCACACCACAGACGATCGCAGTTATGAGCGTCGAGCGATCGCGATTCGGCGCAGTCGGACGGTCTGAAGTCATAGAAATCTCAAGCCACGGTTTTAAGGACAGAACTGATGCCACAGGGCCAAAACCCTCACGGTTTCAACGCCACGTTTTGACTCAAGCCACAAGATTTCATCTACGGTGTGACCTTCCTCAACATACACCCCCTTCAAGATAGCAACCCGAACCTCAACGACAGAGAGGCGTCAGTATTTATACTGGGTTGAGGCGACGCCCCACGATCGTCCCCGTACCGCCACAGACTTTAAATAACCCTATACAAAGCATCATCTTTCCTGATCTAACTTAACTTTAGACGTCACCGAACTCAGGCGATCGAAGTGCGTGGATTTCATGACATGGGCCAGAAAACAGGAACGAGGCGCGATCCGTGACCCAACTCTGAACAAACGTGAAGGAAATCCGAACAAAAGCTAAGGGAATCACTGTCAAAGCATACGAGTAGCAGGCGTTACAGACTCATGACAGTTAGGTTGTTAGTGTTAGCCTACGCCACTTGACAAACAGGACTGAAGCCACTGTGAATCCATCTTGTATTCAAATTGTTGAGGCCAATCCTCAACTTCGCTCACTCCTCGGTTGGCACTTGCAACAGACGGGTTATAGCGTTTGTCAGTCCCCGAGTTTGCGCCACGCTCGGGAGTTGTGTATGCAGCGTAAACCCTCGCTGGTCATGCTGGATGTGGATTTACCGGATGGTAATGGTCTGGAATTCTGTAAGTGGTTGAAACAGTACGACTGCGCGATCATGATTGTGTCGGCTCGCTGCACCGAGGGAGATATTGTCGCTGGACTGCAAGCGGGAGCGGATGATTACATTCGTAAACCGTTTGGGATGCAGGAATTACTCGCAAGAGTTGAGGCGGTGTCACGACGTCAAAAACATCCAGCGCCCACATCACAGTTAACCTATGGCCCCCTGGAAATTGATCTGGTGCAGCGCCGTGCCAAGGTGCAAGATCAATTAATTGAACTGACACCGCAGGAGTTTAGCCTCTTGTACGTTTTAGCTCAGTCGGAGGGTGTGCCACTGACCCGATCGGAGCTACTCAAACGAGCTTGGCCCGATGCGATCGACAATCCACGCACGATCGACACTCACGTGCTATCCCTTCGCAAAAAGATCGAATTTGATCCACGTCAGCCTGCATTTATTCAAACGGTGCGGAATGTGGGCTATCGCTTCAATGTGCCACCGGCTCAAGCCTTCGTGCCCGAGAACTATGCCACGGCTAATCTTGCGGTGGCGGTGTCCTCCTCCTGAATCGAGGCTTGTTTTGGATGATGGGGTCGCGGGGATTCCGTTACGGAGTCAGTCGCACTAGGCGGATTTCCGTGCGTTGGTTGCGTACATCCGCTGGGCTGATATTGGGCAATGTTTCGCTATACCCTTTTCCCTCAGCCATAATTTTGCCCGTCACACCATGCGATTGAAGATACGTGACGACGGCCTGAGCTCGCTGCTGGCTGAGGGTTTGATTGAGCTGGGCGGGGCCGGTTTGAGAGGTGTGACCAATCACACGAACGGCGACGGTCTCGGCGTTAAATTCACCAATTTCGGTGGCGAGCTGATCTAGGGTTGTGAGACTTGCCGGTGTCAGTTGGGCAGATCCGATCGTAAATTGCACGTCACCTCGTACATTTAAATTGCCGATCGGGGTGGCTGTTGCGATTTCGCGTTGGACGGCTACGGGATTGGTGGGGGTGGTCTCGGTGGCGATCGGCTGACCCCGCAGGGCGGCGGCCAATTTAGGATTATCCGCTTCAATCAAACCGATCAACGTTTCCGTATTGCTGACGGCCTCACGAATAAATCGGGGGGAATACAGCGTATCGGGATCGGTGGGTGGAGCCGGGATTTCACCCGCGAGGGTGAGGATAGCTCCGGTGGCTCGTAAACGTTGGGTTAGGGTTCCATCTTGCATCCACTGATCCGCCTCGATCGAGGTGAAAAAATCGATACCGGAGAGGACAAGCTCCGCCTCTTCGGGCGAGAGACCGGCATCGGTCTGGATTTGCGTTTTGAGGCGGGCATTATTTTGGGTGTTGCTGTCGATGTGACGATAATAGGCCGTCAGGAGTTTGGCGATCGCCTCCGAACGATCCACCACCGCACGATCGGAGGCCACCAGTACATCAATGATGGTGTTTGGCGTATCGTTACTCGAGAGAACCACCGTGTAGCCCTGACGTTGAGCTTGAGTCACAAAGGGTTCCCACAGTACGGCCACCGCGATCGCCTGATTGGGATCTTGGAGCAAGGCCCAGGCATCGGACGCTTCGGCTACGCCCAACACCTGAAACCGACCCAGATCAAACCCTTCAAACTGAACATTTAACACCCGAGCCAAATATTCACTGGGGGTGTCTTCCGCATAGGTGATGGTGGGGGTAACCCCAGACGCCGACAAGGCTTTGAGATCATTGAGAGACTTCAGTTGTGGATATTTGGGGGTGTTCAGCACCACAGCATCCGCGCCGATCGTGCGATCAATCAAGGCAATAATTTGACCTTGGGGTCGGTGTTGCACAAAGCGATCCAGGGTGGTGACGAGTAGATCCGCATCCCCCCGATCGATCTGGGCCGCTCGCTCTCCCTGATCAAACACATCCTCATACACCAAACCGATCCCCGCGTCTGCGAGCCGTGCCTGAAAATCCCGATCCCGAAACGTGCTGTAGCCGCTAAATGTGTCGCCCAACAGCACCAAATCCTCAGAATGACGTCCTTCCCCCGATCGCAGCCGTTCCAACCCCGCGATCGGGCCAGAAGCCAAACGCCCGGATTTCCAAAGCCAGTGCGTCACACCCGCCAAAGCCAGCATCAAAAGTATGTAGACGATCGGTGGAAAACCTTTTTGCGCCATAATCTGCCCGTCTCGGTGGTGCCGTTAATCAACGTATCCGTACATCCTAATTGTCGTGAATATTTTGGGAAAATCCCAGACGATCGGGCCTGCCACACTGATGGATCGCAGCAAGGGGAAACCGATCGGGTTTAGAGAGACCCGACAATGGGGCCGATCGTCTCCTTGGCCTAGGGTCGCAAATAACTGTCAAGGCCATTTGTCAAGCGTTGACGACACAGTTTTCGTGAAAGTGCCAACATTTTTTCCATACGGACGATAAAATCCTGAAAACGCCGATATCGGAGCTGATCCGTTTCAAAGTTACCGACATCGCCCCACCCTTTTGCCCCCGAGGTTTCGCCGTGAGTCCTGACACTATCACCCCAACCACACCGATCACTCCCCCGGCTCCGTTTGACGTTGAGCAGTTTGACCGTTATGTCATGACCACCTACGGACGTTTTCCGATCGCCCTAACAAAAGGCGAAGGTTGTCGCGTTTGGGACTCGGAAGGTCGTGAATACCTCGATTTTGTGGCTGGGATTGCGACCTGTACCTTGGGTCATGCCCACCCAGCGGCGATCGAGACGGTAACGCAGCAAATTCAGACCCTGCACCATGTCTCGAATCTGTACTACAACGTTCCCCAAGGCGAGCTAGCGAAATGGCTGGTGGAACATTCCTGTGCCGATCGTGCCTTTTTCTGCAATTCCGGTGCAGAGGCGAATGAAGGCGCGATTAAGCTGGTGCGGAAGTATGCCCACACCGTGCGTAGCATTGCGAATCCAGTCATCATTACAGCTCAGGCAAGCTTCCACGGTCGCACCTTGGCGACGATTACCGCCACCGGTCAACCGAAGTATCAAAAGAATTTCGATCCGCTGGTTCCAGGTTTCGCCTACACGCCGTATAACGATCTAGCGGCGCTGGAGTCGCTGATTGCGGAACTCGATCGCGAGACGCCCTGTGTGGCGGGCATCATGCTCGAAGCGCTCCAGGGTGAGGGCGGCGTCCGTCCCGGTGATTTGGCCTACTTTAAGCGGGTACGGGAGATCTGCGACGAGAAGGGTATTTTGCTGGTGATTGACGAAGTGCAGGCCGGAATGGGTCGCACGGGGATGATGTGGGGTTACGAAAATCTGAGCATTGAGCCGGATGTGTTCACCAGTGCCAAGGGTCTCGGCGGTGGTATTCCGATCGGGGCGTTGCTGACGAAGGAGCATTGTAATGTGCTCGGCCCTGGCGAACACGCCAGCACCTACGGCGGTAACCCCTTCGCCTGTGCG
>RDYZ01000337.1 GCA_004293855.1 Oscillatoriales cyanobacterium
CTTGCTCTTCCGGCGTCAAAGTTCTAGACACAGCAATTTCATTTTGCTCAGACATATCCATACCTTTAAATCCCTATTGTTAGTATCAAATCTTACCAGAAATTTTGTTAAAAAACATCTCAACTTCTCAGCAAAATAGCGCGCGAGACCGCGCACAACCCATGCAAACTTCATTTTAAAATAATTGGCATTGACTAAAATCTGAGTATTTGATACAATGACTGATTGGACAATCGATCGCACTTCAAAATATCTACACTCAATAAGAGCGATCGTACATTTCCATCAAAACAATCGGAATCAACCCCACTTACCAGAAAGAATTGGTTTAAAGCCCCAAGCCCGGGAGAAATTAAAATCAGACGATTCATTATTCCAATCCTCGGACTTCCAGGTAGAGCTCGCCCTCCGAAGTCAACTGTCAACTGTCAACTGTCAACTGTCAACTGTCAACTGAAAACTTAGCAACCTCAGCAAATATAGCGCTCCGAACCACAGTCAACCACGAGCAATTCAGATTAACTGCGACTTTAGTTCAATCCCCAATTCAGCCTTTAGAAAGACGAATTCAACCGAAACATCTTGTTACATTGCAATCAAAGCATTGAAGAGAATTTTACCCATGAAAACTATTCCAGACCAAATTGCAGACATCAAAGAAAAACTGCCAGATTTGACTCCCACCCCTCCCAGTTTAAAAGCCCAAGTATCCAGCCACGACCTCAAAGCCCGCTTAGATTGGGGCGAACCCGGACTGACAATCATCGACGCCCGCGATTTTGAAAGCTTCGATAAAAGTCGCATTACCGGCGCCGTACCAATGCCAATGGACGAATTAGTCGATCGAGCAAAAGCCAGCCTAGAACCCGTTCGCGACATCTACATCTACGCCGAAACCGACGAACAAACAGCAGAAGCCGCCAATCTTCTGCGCGCAGCAGGCTTTAGAAAAGTCGCCGAACTAAAAGGCGGAATTCCAGCTTGGAAAGCCATCGACGGCCCCATCGACGGCGCTCTAGAACACGGTAATCCAGGCCCCGCCGCCTACAATGTTTTCGCTCGCCTGCAACATCACGCCAAAGCCCAGAAAATTAACAAATAATCTCACAGAAAACCTAGATACCCGACTTCTTGAAGAAGTCGGGTATCTAACAGAACAATTTGTTTGTAGTAATAACTTCAGTGGGTGCATCTCATTTTGGCGAATATATCCGTAGGGGCGAAGCATGACCGCAGAAAATAGGAGATTATAACTAATAACTTATATGCGGTCATGCTTCGCCCTCTTCAAAAGTGAGATGCACCCACTTCAGTCCTTAGCGAATAAAAGTTTTAAGATAGGACTAAAGTCCTTACTACAAACTTAATTATGGGTAGATAAGGAGATTTGATATTAACTCTTTTTTTTGCCGTCCAAAAAAGCTTTAACTTCCCTCAAGATTTGCCGATTCCCATCAAAAGTAATCTGCTTGACTGCATCCTCAAAAGAACTCCAAGCATGATTCTGAACTTCCTCTACTTGCAACTGAACTTCCATTGAATTTACAAAAGCCAAAAAGTAAGTAACAGTCTTTTCAATTGATTCCCCTTCCTTAGCAGAGGAATAATGTTGCACAGAACTAGGCTTCCCTTCCTTAACAAAGGAATAACTTTCCACAAAACTAGGCTCCTCAACCACTTCACAATCGCGGATGCCAGTTTCCTCCTCAAACTCCCGCTTCGCCGTTTCTAGCGCAGATTCCCCCGGATTCGCGTGACCTTTAGGAAACGCCCAATGTCCGGCTTGATGTTGAATCAACAAAAACAAACTATCAGTTTCAGTCGCAAAAACTGGCACAATGCCAAAAGCTTCATCTTTCATATTTTTTCTCTTTGCTATTAATAACTAATCGGAATCTTCTCTTAGTCCACGCAGGTGGACTTCGTTTGTGTAGACGCGATTTCCAATCGCCGGGAATTTGTGGTTTAAACTATAATTCCCATCCCAACCGAGTTGGCTGTTCGTAAAGCCGCTTCAAAGTATTAACATCCCTCGCAGAAATAGCCGGAGGATTCCGCACCTGAGAAAAATAAAGCACATCAGTTTCCAGCAAACTGTGGCCCCAAAT
>RDYZ01000365.1 GCA_004293855.1 Oscillatoriales cyanobacterium
CCATCCGCTTGCCAGATCAACATCGGCTTGAGATTGGGCGTGATTTTCGCGGCGATCGTGCGGAGGTAGGCGATCGCATCCAAATTGCGGCTATCGGGGCAGCTAATCGAAACCAAACGCAAGCGATTGATCCACGGTTGAATCGCGTCCCACAGACGCAGAAAATCGGGCAGACAACCGGGACGGGTATGAATTTCGATCGCATCAATGCCGTTGGCAATCGTGGCCGCAACACTGCGCGGCGTCGCCACATAGGCACGGGTTTCGATCGCCCCGATCGGGCAGATCGGCACGCACCGACCACAGCCATAACACCGAGCATCGATCACCCCCAAGGGTTTACCCGTGACCCCTAGCTCAAAATTGATCGCTTCTGCCGGACAGATTTTTTCACAGGGTCGCGGACAGTTGCGCGGACAGTAGAGGGGATCAAACTGGGCTTTGCGAAAGTGCGGATCTTCAGCATCATTAAAGCTGGCCATCAGCAACGGCGGCAGCGAGTTGGGGAAGCCACGCGCGATCGACTCGTGTCGCAAATGTTCCGCCACGCGCAACCCCTCTTTGGTCGCAGCAATCACCGCAGCATCCGCCGCAACATCAAGACAATCCGCACCCGCTAAGGCATAGACGATTGCCAAGCTGCGAATGGCCGGAAGATGTTGAAAGCTCGCGCCGCAGATCGCTTTAAACCATGTACCGGTTTCTAGGGATTGGAGTGGTGTTTGGAGGGCGTTCACATTTATATGCTAATGCGTCAGGGGTGAATTTGCTTATCTCCTTGATCCTCGGGGATCGACGAAGCGAATTCCACTCGCGCAAGCTGTGGAGAATTCCAGGGTTACTGTGTATTCCCGATCACCTGATCCCGATCACATTTTGGCACTCGCTTGGCTGTGCTAACTGTACACCTCTCAATGTACAGGTACAATTCAAAGGTCGAACGACCTATTTCGGGAATACCTACGGTCGAATACGTGGTTGACAGCGGTCTATGGTAGAGAGTGGGCACGAAAAGATGAGTATCGAGCCGATCACTTTAAATGCGCTCCCGTCCGATCTCGATCGTGAACGACTGCCCAAGCATGTTGCGGTCATCATGGACGGTAACGGTCGCTGGGCACGCAGTCGGGGAATGCCTCGCACGATGGGGCATCAGCGGGGGGTCGATGTTTTAAAGGGTCTGGTCCGGAACTGTAGTGATTGGGGCATTGAGGCTCTGACGGTCTATGCATTCTCGACGGAAAATTGGGCGCGTCCCAGTGAGGAAGTCAACTTTTTAATGCTCTTATTTGAGCGGGTTTTACGTCGAGAGTTACAAAACCTAATTGACGAAAAAGTTCAGATCAAATTTGTCGGTCAGTTGGATGTTTTGCCCCCAAAACTCAAACATGAGATCGCGGATTCGATGGCTCGATCGCGCCATAATACCGGTCTGAAATTTACGATCGCCACCAATTACGGCGGACGGCAGGAGATTGTGGATGCCTGTCGGGCGATCGCCCAACAGGTCAAGGACGGAACCCTAGAACCCGATCACATTGACCAGACCTTATTTGCGCGGCATCTGTATACGAACAATCTGGGTGATCCGGATTTAATGATTCGCACCAGTGGCGAAATGCGTGTGAGTAATTTTCTATTGTGGCAGATTGCCTATGCGGAGATTTATGTCACGGAAACGCCCTGGCCGGAGTTCGATCGCGAGGCATTCCGCAGTGCTTTATTTGCCTATCAAAATCGCAGTCGGCGTTTTGGTGGCGTGAAATAACCAGCTTCCTGTGATGGTTTAACGGATAAACAGGTCAGGGATTGACCTCGCGTTGTTCCCAGCCATTGGCCGATCGGGTGAAAATCTGGCGCTGTTGCGGGTTGCCACGTAGCTCGAGCAGATCGACGCGATCGGGTTCGAGCAGGAGCAGGGCAAAGGTATCGAGCGGAACCGTCGGCGTGGGTGCTTCAACGTCAAAGGCGGATGAGTCGGCGTGATCGGTATGATCAACACGATCGGCGCCCGGTTCTGGCCATGCAAACCCTGATCGGGCGTTATCCGAAAGGTTGTGCCACAGGTTGCGGCGTGCGGCTTGCAGGGT
>RDYZ01000250.1 GCA_004293855.1 Oscillatoriales cyanobacterium
CGCCAAACTGGTCATGCGCGTGGCATCCAGACGGCTACTTTCATCCGAGGTGGGAATATCGGGCAGTAAGGCCACATCCACCTCCGGATCGATCAATTCGTGGGCATAATACCCACAAATCCCCAGGGTGACACTGGTGGCGATACTGGTTCCCAGGCCAAGCAGATCAATCAGCGATGTGATTTCAGCACCCTGGTGATGACTGGTGGTATTAGTGTTTGACTGTGGCGATCGCTCCACCGGTGGACTAGTCGGGCGATCCCCCTGAATCTCGGTGTCCCATGCCTCACCCCCACAGGGATCGAGCGTCGTCATCGCCAGGGGCTCGGCGGCGGATTGCTCCCGAGGCGATCCCGCTTCCGGCACGATCTCCTGAGGGTTTAAGGGTGTCGTTCCCGCCAGGGGGTGAGGCGGTAGGGGTCTCGCGTGCGTGGGCTTCTGGGGGCGAGCCGTGGGCTGGGGATTTGTGTTCAGAGCTCGCTTATTGAGATCGGGAAGGGGCAGTTGTTGCATAGCGATCGACCGCGCATTGGTCTCGAAACGTTAGATCGCCGATGAGATCGAGCAAGTTTCACCTCGGATGGGCTTGATCGGGGTTGCACAGAAATTGGTGTTGCCATCACACGCGGGGTCACCCCCGATAACGCCAATCGTTGTATCCAAACCACACGAGTCTCGATCGACTTCTGTCGATTTGTTCGTCAGCTTGGGTCGCGATTCCGGAGTCTCTGGGGAACTGTGGCAAAACTTATCCTGAGTTCACGTATTGATGGAGCAGGGCGGGTACACAGACTCGCTAGAACGACACGATACCGTCAGCGCCTAGCCCTGACGCCCTGACGCCCTGACGCCCTGACGGATTGCGACGTTTTGCATGGGAATGTTAACGGAGAGGCTCCTCGTCCTGTGAAGTCGCGACGCAGAGCGTTGACAGGATGACCAGACCTCTTGCACGAAGATTTTAGGTTTGAAAAAGACGAAATCTCGAAGGCTGAGCGGAGTCGAAGCCTGGGTGTTACCGCGAAAAGCGATCGCACTTCGACTCCGCTCAGTGCTCGAATCCCGGCCTTTTTGATTCATGCAAGAGGTGTACTGAACGAAAAATGAAGCAATCAACGAAAACCGAGACCGGATGCTCGGGGCTACGCCGCCTCCGCAACCCGGCGCGACCCGGATCTAGGCCGCCGATGATGCCGTTGTTGCGCCCTGGGTTCCCAGTTGAATCAGCTCAATTTTGTAACCCGTCGGATCTTCGACAAAGGCAATCACCGTCGATCCGTGTTTCATCGGGCCGGGTTCAGGTTCCGTAGATGTCATCGACCCCGATCGCGATGTGACCGTAGGCCGAACCGAGATCGTAGCGTGTCACACCCCAGTTATAGGTCAGTTCGATGACGGTGGTGTCGGATTCGTCGCCGTAGCCGAGAAAGGCGAGGGTAAATTCACCGCTCGGGTACTCCTTTTGACGGAGCAGTTTCATCCCGAGGACATTGCAATAAAAGTCGATCGATTCGTCTAGATTACCGACCCGAAGCATGGTGTGAAGCAAGCGCATAATTAAGTTTGAGTTCGCTAGAAGTGGGCAACGTGTTTGCTACTAGTGTAGCGATCGAGTCCACGGCGCGGTGCATTAATTCGGCTCACAAGCGTTGCTGGAGGCGGGGTTCTGGCGACCTGTGGCTGAGCCGGATTCTAAACGCTCTAAATCAGCAGGGGTGTTGCAGTTATGCAGCCACGCCCGATCGTCAGGGGCGATCGCCACGGCCTCGATCGCCTGGGGGACAGCGGCCAATTGGTTCAACCAACGCTGAAACGATCGCCCTCCCGTGTGGATGAATGCCTCTAATTGCGGCTGGGCGGTTCGGCGATATAAGGCACAGAGCGGCTCCCAGGTGTCATCCGTCCGTGGCACGATCGCGATGGTGCGATCGTCACAGTGCGTCACCCGATCGCACAATTGCGCTACCCGATCGTGATTCAAACTAGGCAAATCACAGGCCAAAAGTAACACCCAGGCGGGTTGCTGGATTGGGTGGGTTTGCTGACCGGAAGGGGCGGAGGGGATTGGCTGCGACCGGCTCTCGCAGGCCGCGAAAACTTGGGCGAGGGCGACCAATGGCCCCGATCCGGGCGAATGATCGACCCAAAATTCACAGCCCGGTAACTCGAGATGGGCATAGCGATCGTTCCACGCCGACAGGATGATCGATCGCGGTGTGAGCGATCGCGCCACACCGTAGACGCGCTGTAGCAGCGGCTCCCCGTGCCAGACCGCCAACGCCTTATCGCGTCCCATCCGCCGACTGTAGCCCCCGGCTAAAATCACCGTGACGATCGACGGATCAAGGGAGTGTATTGCTTGTGCTTCAGCCTGCATCATCCTGTCTCCTGAACTGGTATCTCCGCGTTGGCGGCATCCCGTTTCGGTTGATCGTATCGCCCTAGCGTAGGAATAGCATCGCCACACCCACCAGCACGATCGCCACGCCCCATAAGGATCGGCTCCGAATGCGATCGCCCGCCCAGGCTGCCAACGGCAACACAAAGAGCGGACTGGTTGAGCTCAAGGTTTGAGCGATGCCCACCGGTGCAAATTTAATCGAGGTTTGCTGAAGCCAGATCGCTAGATAGGTTCCAAAAAATGATCCGAAGAGAATTGCGGCGAGGATCTTGGGGGTGGTGAGAATTTTTCGCCACGCTTGCCGTTCTCGGCGGTGGCGTACGATGCCGAGGCTTTCCCAAAGCAGCAACGGCACAATCCCGATCGCAATGCGTAGCACCGTTGACCACAGGGCCGAAATGTCCGTATCGGCCAGTGCCGCACGGGATAGCACGACCCCCACGGCCTGAGATGCTGCCGCCACCAGTCCCCAGAGTACCCCCTGCCACCAGACCCCTGAACCTTGGACATCGGCCACACGATCGCTAATCACCCAGGCGATCCCCCCAGCGATCGCGATGATCCCAGCGATCGCCTGCATCGTCAGGGTTTCACCCAGGGTCACCATTCCCAAAACCGCCGTCATCGGTGTGGCACTGGTGACGAGGAGCAGGGTACGACGTGGCCCCAGGCTGTTCAGGGCTTTAAAAAAAGCCGTATCACCGAGTCCGATGCCAATCAGGCCGCTACTGCCGATGAGTGCGATCGCCGTACGATCGAGCTCGGGGCGAATGACGCCGCCAAGGTAAATGGTCATGATGAAGAGCGTCACCGAAACCAGCCCTTTCAGTACATTCAGACGCAGCGGATCGATCGTTACGCCCAACCGCTGAAATACCATCGAGGCGATCGACCACACCAACGCCGCCCCCAAGGCCGCTGCTTCACCCACGTATGGCATCACACCCAATCCTGCGCCCGCAGCGCCTGCAAACCCCGATCAACCTAACAAATTGCCCGCTCGCCCGCCATTCAGGCTGGGGAATTGGGGGAATTGATTAAGAACGTCGATGTCGGTGGCCTTGATCCGTCTGAGCTGATGCAGGGGCATTATGGTCTACGCCCACGCTAGCCCGTCGCCCTAGGCTGTTAATACAGCAATCCTCCGCCACGATTCCCGGCCAATTCCATGCCACATAGGCCGCAATGCTAGAGTATTAGCGTTTTGCGGTCGAACTGCCGTTCGCTCGCATTCTAGAGTCTGATCTTTCACCTCCTTACCTATGACCCACTCCACACTTCGACGCGCTGGGCTCGGTCTGCTCTCGATTGCGGCAGTCTCCCTCACCGCCTGTAACAAAACCTCCGAGGGCGGCTATCCCAAAGAAACCGTTGATAATTTTATCGAAGGTTGTCTCGGTAGTGGCTTCGACTATGCCGAAGAAATCTGCCAATGCACGATCGGCAAAATTCAAACGGATTATACGTTTGAAGAATTTCGCGAGATGAATAAAACCGTAACCGAGGGGGGCAATCTACCGGTCGAAATGCTGCAACTGACCGGTGCGTGTTACACCGAAGTGGCAAAGGCGAAGGGCGGCCCACCGTACCCCACCCAGGTGACGGATAATATTCTCAACGGTTGCATGGCGGGGAGCGAGGGCAACGAGCAAGTGAAAGCCGCGTGCCAGTGTGGCCTCGAGCAGATTCAAAAAACCTATACTTTTTCGGAGTTTATGGCGCTCGATCGAGCGGTCACAGAGGGAGGCCAACCGCCGGAGGATTTCCAGAAAATTTGGCAATCCTGCTTTGAAAAACAGCAAAATTCAGGCTGAGGGTAACGGCCCAATCGGGGATTGGGGGCTACGGTGTGTCTATTGCCCGGAGTTTGAAGCGGGGGCTAGAGCCGATTCGGGAGCGGCGGCCTTGAGTGGCGGCGTCATCGATCAACGGGAGCCCGTCCCGGCGGTTTACATCCCGCTTTCCTCGCCGAAACTGTGACCAAACTGGTGCGATGTGGTCGTTGTGTCGTGCGAGCTACTGGTATCGGGGGGCGCGATCGGCGCGATCGGTGCTGGACTGGACTCATACAAACGCGGCAAACGCTGTCGAAAGCCACAGACGATTTCCCAGGGAATGGAGCCGATCGTCTCGGCCCATTGCTGCGCGGTTAGCCGCTGGTCGCCGTCCTCACCAATCAGTGTCACCGTATCCCCCACCTCGATCGCAGCCAGATCGGTCACATCGACCATAAGCTGATCCATCGTGATCGTCCCCACCTGTGGCGCGAGTTGTCCGCCGATCGCAACCCAGAGCCGCCCCGACAGCAAACGCGGCACACCGTCGGCATAGCCGATGCCTACTGTCGCGAGTCGGGTTTCACGTGCAGAAATGAAGCGATGACCGTAGCTGACACCGCGATCGGGCGGCAGTGTTTGGAGTTGGGTCACTTTCGCGCGGACGCTCATCGCTGGACGAAGGTTAATCTGGTCGGCTAGGTGGGGAGCTGGGGCAATGCCATAGATCGCCAATCCCACCCGTACCATGTCGTAATGCAGGTGGGGAAAGGCGATCGCCCCGGCGGAATTACTCAAGTGGATCGGCTGATCCCAGCCCATTTCTCGGAGACGTGTTAACACCGTTTCAAAGCGTTGGTGTTGCGTCTGCACCATGCGGGTATCCGGTTCATCAGCGGTCGCCAGGTGAGAATAAATCGTTTTTAGATGTAAACCGGGGAGACAGCGCAACAGGCGAAAAAAGGACTCGGCCTGTGTCCAGTTCACCCCAAGGCGTGACATGCCCGTATCGATATTGAGGTGAACGGGTAGGGGAATTTCGGACCCCGCAAACAGTTCGGAGAGGGCCACCGCTTGTTTGGGAAATGCCACCGTTAGATCCAAATCGTGTTCGCGGGCGGTGATGGCCCGATCGCGATCGCTGATCGCTTCCAGCACCAAGATCGGGGCCGTGATGCCCGCCTGACGCAGGGCCACCCCTTCCCACACCGTTGCAACCCCCAGCCAGGTCGCCCCGGCGGCTAACGCGGCCTGTGCCACCGGTGCGGCTCCGTGACCATAGCCATCGGCTTTGACGATCGCCATGATCGCGGTGGTCGTCGGCAGCTTGGTGCGAATCTGGGTCACATTCTCCCGGATCGCAGCCAAATTAATTTCGACCCAGGCACGGGAGCATTGCTGCTCCAGCGTCAGCCCATCCCACTCGGATCGGCCTAACCCCTCATCAGACATCGGTTCCGTCAGATTTGGTACAACACGACGGGAACGAACCCGCATCGGATCAGCGTCATCGTCGGCCCAAGTTTTGAAAAAATCGTTCATGAGAAGCTGTTTTTAAACGATGCTGTCGCGCCTGAGTTGTCAGGGTTACAGCGTTTTGAGGCGAAATGAGAACATCCCATACCGGGTCAGGGTTTGAGCGGACGTTAGAAACAGCTTCTAAAGGGTTCGATCGATCACGATAGTTGATCTTAGCCTGGATCGAACCTCGCATTCTGAAATCTCAGGTGAACTCCCCGGTTCCGCCCGAGTTCTGAATCGGGCAGACCGATCGAGGATGATGGATCTCCCCAGGGTGTACCTTCGGGAAGGCTCGATCCCGTCAATCTACGTCATTGGATATCTAATTGAACGTTGTAGGTGTAGCCGCGAAAGTTCGAGTCAAACACCAGGGTATAGTCACCCGTTGCGGGGAGTTTTCCCGACCATCGTGTCGCATTGGTATTGGCGACCCCCTCGGTAATATCCCGATCGTCCGGGGCGAGTAAAAACGGTAGGGGGCTGCTCGCGTCGAGGGTTTCGAGGGTGACGGATTGACCGGCGCGGGCATTGAACTGGTAATGGTGGTATCCCGTGCCGAGGAAGCGATCGCTCAGGGTGACCTGTGTGGTGTTGGGCGGTAATTCGATCCGCGCAACTTTTTCATTACAGGTGCTATCAATCAGATTTTTGGAGACCCAGCCCGCTTCCGGTGCGTCAATTTGCCACCAGTTACCCCGCTCACCGACGATCGACACCAACGCCCCATCGGCCAACGCGCCCACCACGTTATCACTCCCCGTATCCGGTTCGCTGCGGACATTGAGCGGAGCATTGGGATCATTGACGAGACCACTGCTGGTCTGACAGCTCAGGGTGCGAATGGTATCGGTGGCCGGGGCGCTGTTGGGGCTGGCGGCGATCGGGGAGGTCGCAGCGGAGGGGGCGCGATCGGTCGGGCTGGGGTCAGCCGTGGCGGTGGTTGATTGTCCGGGTTCGGTGATGGGATTTGCAGGTGTCGGAGCCGTTGTGGCTGACGAATTGGGAGGATTGGAGGTATTGGGATTGATGGCCGCCGGAGGAGCGCTAGGGCTGCAACTGGTGAGGCTCAGGAGTAAGACCCCACAGATGACCGGATGGCGGGAAACGAAAGAAAAAATCATGGAAGCTCGGCGCCGAGGACGACGCGATCGCAAAAATACACACCACCCAAGGCCGTATCGCTCGAAATTCTGGTGAGCATCCCGGCGAGGACGTCAAGATGCCACAGAGATTCAGCCATGCAGCCGATAGTCCGCTGCTGACGTCCTCGGTTGGCTACGAATCAAAGTAGCGCGTCAAATTTGGGGTCGGCTTTGAGGCGGGTCAGCACCTGTTTAATTTCCTGGGTTCGATCCTTGTGAACAATCAAGGTCGCCTTGCCATCACGCACCACAACCACGTCCTCTAGGCCGATCGTCACGATCACCTCCTCCGCATCATTGGCATAGACGATCGCGCCGTGGGTATCGTGGCTGATATGGCTGGCGAGTTCAACATTGTCCAGGTCTGTGCCGTCGGTGGTTTTGGCCTGAAGTTTCATTAACCGCTCGATCGCATTCCAATCCCCCAGATCATCCCAACCGAAGGTCACCGGCAAGACGTAGGCCAGCTCGGTTTTTTCCATCAGGGCGTAATCGATACTGATTTTTTCGAGGCTGGGATAGATGGCGACGCCGTGGGTTTCGAGCTGTGCGATTAACTGGGGGACGTAGGTTTTTAATTCAGCCAGGGCAACCCCGGCACGGAAGACGAAAATGCCGCCATTCCAGCTAAATCGGCCGCTCGCGAGGAAGGCTTCAGCGGTTTCCCGATCGGGCTTTTCCGTAAAGCGGCTGACGGTGAACGCTTCGAGGCTCACCCCTCCGGGTTCCTGAGCCGCCACGGAAATCGAGCCGATCGACTCTCCCTGCTCAATGTAGCCGTAGCCGGTGGAGGGATAGTTGGGTTGAATGCCGAGGGTGACGATCGCCGGACGATCGCTCGCCAGTTTCGCCGCCGCCTTCAGGGTTGCCGTAAACCGATCCGGGTGATCCACCCAATGATCCGCCGGAAAAAAGCCAATCACCGCCTCATCGCCGTAGCGCTTGGCAATCTCGATCGTTGTCCAGGCCACCGCCGCCGCCGTATCGCGTCCTTCTGGTTCCACCAGCAAATTTTCGGCGGGCAACTCGGGCAATTGCTCCCGGCAACCGGCTTCGAGGTGGGACGCTGTAATCACCCACAGCTTGTCCCAGCCACCGGCGATCGGTAAGAGGCGATCGGCGGTCGCTTGCATCAGAGTCCGCCCGCTACCGTCCAAACACAAAAACTGCTTGGGTCGAGCAATGCGACTTAACGGCCAAAATCGCTCGCCTTTACCACCCGCAAGGATGACAGGAATGAAAACCATAGGATTCTCCGATCGCACGAAATGCTATAGGGGTTAACCGGACGTCGATGGGACCTGAGCGCTAACCCCAGCCCCTTCTCCCCAAGCCGAGCTACGGTGTATACATCAAGTCGATCACAAGTACTACACTGCCCAACCCTCACCCTAAATCCCTCTCCCAAGCTGGGAGAGGGACTTTGAATGCTTGAGTTTTAACTCTTACTCCCCTTCTCCCAGTTTGGGAGAAGGGGCTGGGGGATGAGGGCGAATGACAAAGTGACAGTTTTAGCCGGTTATGTATACACGGTAGCCAAGCCGGAAGAGGGATTTAGGAAGAGGGTTAATGTCGATGCAAGAGGTCTAGTCACTAGTTCTAGCAGCTTACGCGATCCACCGAACGAGATCCGAGCGATCGGCGTCAAAGTTTTCCACGCAAGCCGCCTCTAGGGGACGATTCATCCCGCCTCACCCCCTTGCCGCCCTCCGAAATCGAAACGAGGGGAGAGACAAGCGTTAGAGTATTAGAACCTTTGAAGATCTTTGATTCGTTTCCGTGCAACGCTATAGGTTAGGGAGCCGCGCTCCGATGCGGCTGGCGTCCGCTCCGGTCTGAGGATGTTCGGCTTGATTGCCGCATCTTTTGCCAGTCTTATTTATGCTTAGTTTTGACCGATATTGCACGTTTTTCGTTCGATCGGCTGCATTCCGTTCAATTTCTCTCCTGGGTCCATGATTCCTAACGATTCCCTCGAATACTGCCACGACAGCTACGACGATAAACCCCATGAAGCCTGTGGCGTCTTCGGCATCTTTGCGCCGAACGAAGATGTTGCCAAACTCACCTACTTTGGGCTGTATGCGCTGCAACACCGAGGGCAAGAATCCGCCGGGATAGCGACCTTTGAACACGATCGCGTGCACTCTCACAAGGATATGGGTTTGGTGTCCCAGGTTTTTAATGAGGAAATTCTCTCGGAACTGAGTGGAACCCACGCCATCGGTCACAATCGGTATTCCACCACCGGTTCCAGTCATCTGCGTAACGCCCAACCGGCGATCATCGACACCCGGCGGGGTAAGTTTGCCCTGGCCCACAATGGCAACCTGGTGAATACCCCACAGCTTCGCAAGCATCTCGATGATCTGGGCTGTAATTTTGATACCACCAGCGATTCTGAAGCGATCGCCCTGGCGATCGGGGTGGAAGTGGATAGCGGCAAAGACTGGCTGGAGGCGATTCAAGCCGCGCTCGACTATTGCCACGGCGCCTTTAGTCTGACCCTGTCCACACCGGATGCGGTCTACGGGATTCGGGACCCCAACGGTGTGCGCCCGTTGGTGATCGGTCAGCTCGATCGGGGAGGGTATGTGCTGGCCTCCGAAAGTTGCGGTCTGGATATCATCGGCGCCCAATACCTGCGCGACGTTCAACCGGGCGAAATTGTCCGCATTGATGCTCAGGGTCTGCACAGTACGATTTGGCAAGAAGCCAAGCCGAAACTCTGCGTTTTTGAGATGATTTACTTCGCGCGGCCCGATAGCCGCAATGACGAAGAAAGTTTGTACAGTTACCGGATTCGGATTGGTCAAATTTTGGCCAAGGAAGCACCGGCTGATGTGGATCTGATTTTGGGAGTTCCCGATTCGGGCATTCCAGCGGCGATCGGTTTTGCTCGCACCTCGGGGATACCCTACGCCGAAGGGCTAATCAAAAACCGGTACGTCGGTCGTACGTTCATCCAGCCCACCCAATCCATGCGGGAAGCGGGGATTCGGATGAAGCTCAATCCGTTGAAGGATGTACTCGAAGGCAAGCGGGTTTTAATTGTCGATGACTCGATCGTACGGGGGACCACAAGCCGTAAGCTAGTCAAGGCGATTCGTGACGCGGGAGCCACGGAGGTTCACATGCGTGTCTCGTCGCCGCCGGTCACCCATCCCTGTTTTTACGGCATCGATACCGATACCCAAGATCAACTCATTGCTGCCACAAAATCCGTGGAAGAGATTGGCGAACAGATTGGCGTGGATTCGCTGGCCTATCTGAGCTGGAAAGGCATGTTAGATGCGACCAATCGCAATCCCGATCATTTCTGTTCGGCCTGCTTTACGGGTGACTATCCGATCGAAGTGCCGGAAATGCTGAAACGATCGAAGCTCATGCTCGAAAAAACGACTCAATCGCAATAATGGTGTCATCCAGTCAATAATCAATGCCCTTAACCATCCTAGTGGTCGATGATGATCCGGCTTTGCGTATCGCTTTGGTCGGATATTTTGAGCTGGAGGGCTACGTGGCGATCGCCGCAATGAATGGTCGTGATGCGCTGCTAAAGGTGGATCGGCATCAGCCCCAACTGGTGGTCACCGATGCGCTGATGCCTGAAATGGACGGGTTTGAACTGATTCGTCAGTTGCGACAGCAGCCACAGTATCGCCTCCTACCGGTGGTATTTCTCACCGCTCGTGCCGAGTTAGACAATCGAATTCGTGGCTACAAGGCGGGGGTTGATGTCTATGTGCAAAAGCCCGTTGCGTTAACGGAACTGGGGGCGATCGTGCGTAATCTCCTGGATCGAGCCATGCTAACCGGCCTATCCCAAACCGCCACGGGAGGCGAGGCGGAGGCCGGTTTACCCTCGGGTCTGAGTGCTGAGGGAGCGGCGATCAGCCTGACCAAACGCGAGCGCGAAACCCTGGCCTTCCTGGTCGAGGGGTTATCGAACAGCGAAATTGGCGATCGGCTCTTCTTAAGCTCACGCACGATCGAGAAATACGTGAGCCGTCTGCTGGAAAAGACGAACACCCGCAACCGCATCGAACTGGCTCGCTTTGCGATCGAGCATGGCCTCGATCGGATCTGAACAGATTTCGGATGAGATGCCAACCCAGACCAGTCGCCACGATCGCAGTTCGTATGATTCAATCTTGGGGCAAGGTGAGATGGGGTTTGAGTGCTGGGGAGCATCCCATTTGTGTCACCCTCACCCTAAATCCCTCTCCCAACTTGGGAGAGGGACTTTGAATCGGTCTCCCCTTCTCCCTTTTTTGGGAGAAGGGGCTGGGGACTTTGAATCGGTCTCCCCTTCTCCCTTTTTTGGGAGAAGGGGCTGGGGGATGAGGGACAATTTGCATAAACGGGATGCTCTCGAGTGCTGTACCCAGCCCGCGAACCACCCCATCAACCCGCTTGCCTGATTGTTGTATTTCCGTTCCTGTTGTTTACCGCCCCGGCGATCGACCCTGACGCGCAATGATGACCCCCGCGACTTCCACCCCCTCAAACTCGCCCGATCTCTCCTGGCTCGATCGCGGTACAGACGACATTTTCCCCAATCAGCCCGACTCTGACAGCCCCCTCGATAACCTCGCCCAACTGTTAGCCCAAACCGATCGGCCCCTGCGCGTCAAACTGGGCGTCGATCCCACCGGCTCCGATCTGCACCTCGGCCACAGCATCCCCGTCCGCAAACTTCGCGCCTTCCAGGACGCTGGACACACCGCCGTCCTGATCATCGGTGACTTTACCGCCCGGATTGGCGACCCCACCGGCAAATCCGAAGTGCGCAAGCAACTGACCGATGATCAGGTGAAGCAAAATGCTCAAACCTACCTCGATCAGGTGCGCCCGATTCTTGATTTCGACACACCGGGACGCCTTGAAATTCGGTATAACTCCGAATGGCTCTCCGGCCTGGATTTGAGCAAAACCCTGGAATTGCTCTCCACGATGACCGTCGGGCAGATGCTCGCCAAAGAGGGCTTCTCCCTGCGGTATGACCAAGGCAATCCCATCTTTTTACACGAATTTTTCTACCCCCTGATGCAGGGTTACGATTCCGTGGCCGTGGATGCTGATGTTGAACTCGGCGGCACGGATCAAAAATTTAATATTGCCGTGGGTCGTGACCTTCAGCGACATTTTGGCTCGACGAAAACCCAGTTCGGCTTACTGCTGCCGATTTTGATCGGGACGGACGGCGTGCAGAAAATGTCAAAGTCGCTGAATAATTACGTCGGCCTGTCCGAAGATGCCCTGTCGATGTACTCCAAGCTGGAAAAAACGCCCGATCGTCTCGTCCAACAATATTTCGAGCTGCTGACCGATCGCCCGATCGACACCCTTCCCGCCAATCCCCGCGAGGCTCAAAAGCTCCTCGCGCTCGATGTGGTGACGCAATACCACGGTGAAGCCGCCGCCCTGCAAGCCCAAAAAGACGCCGCGACGCTAACCAGTGGTGGCCGGTCTGAAGCAGCGGAAGCCGTACCGGAGTTTTCGATCGCGGCGATCGAGTTTCCGGCCAAGCTGTTTTACATTCTGGGAGCAAGCGGCTTGTGTCAAAGTGGCGGCGAGGGACGTCGGCAGATCCAGGGCGGCGCGGTGCGGCTGGATGGCGATCGGGTGGAGGATGTTAACGCAACCTTCGATCGAGCTGACGATCTCATCGGGCGCGTGTTGCAGGTGGGCAAGAAGCGATTTATTCGGCTGGTGGATTAAATCCACGACCGATGAGACGGTTCAGCCCGGTGTGTTGCACCGCAGATCGTTGGGGACAGGGGCACGCCTCTGGCGACGTTGATGCGTAGAATTAGGATGTTGCGCGGGATGTTGCGCGATCGATTATCTTGTCGTTTTTGTGTGTAGGTTATGAATCCAGCTCTGTCCCAAATCGGCCAACAGATGTCCAACCTCACTGGGGTGCGGGCAATTATGCAGGACATCATCGAAACATTGCGCAGTGGGAAAGGGCGGGATTTTATTAACCTCAGCGCCGGTAATCCAGTCATCCTGCCGGAGATTGAGCAGCTTTGGCGTGACTGCACCCAGGAATTGCTCGATAGCACCGAGTATGGCGAGGTGGTGTGTCGCTACGGCTCCAGCCAGGGTTACCAGCCACTGATCGAAGCGGTGGTGCGTGATTTTAATCAGCGTTATGGGTTGAGCCTGACCGATCGCAATGTCTTGATTAGTTCGGGTTCGCAATCGCTGTACTTTTTCGGGGCGAATGCCTTTGGGGGATACACCGCCAGCGGACAACTCAAACGGGTGGTGTTGCCCCTCAGTCCGGACTACACCGGCTATGGTGGTGTCAGCCTTGTGCCTGAAGCGGTGGTTGCCTATAAACCCACCCTGGATATTGACGAACTGCACCATCGGTTTAAATATCGCCCAGATTTTAGCCAGCTTGAGATCGGCGAGGATACGGGCTGCGTAATTTTCTCGCGTCCCTGTAACCCCACGGGCAATGTGCTAACCGATGATGAGGTGGCCAAAATCACCCGTCTGGCAGCGGCCTATGATGTGCCGGTCATGATTGATTCCGCCTATGCTCCACCGTTTCCGGCGCTCAATTTTACGGAGATGACGCCGCAATTTGGCGGTAATATTCTCCATTGCCTCAGTCTGTCGAAGGCGGGTTTACCGGGCGAACGCATTGGCATTGTGATCGGTGAGGAGTCGTTAATTAACGTGCTGCAATCGTTTCAGACCAATCTCTGTATTCACTCCTCGCGTTATGGACAGGCGATCGCCGCACGGGCGTTAGACTCGGGACGACTGGCCGATCTGTCTACCTCCGTCATTCGTCCCCACTATCAAGCCAAATTTGAAGTCTTGGCCGAAGCCTTGGCCGCCTCCATGCCGCCCAATTTGCCCTACTATCTCCATGCCGGTGAGGGGGCAATTTTTGCCTGGTTATGGTTCCAGGATCTGCCCATGACCGATCGGGAACTATACCAGCAGATTAAAGAAGCGGGTGTGATTGTGGTTCCTGGTGAGCCCTTTTTCCCCGGTCTGCGGGACGATTGGGATCACAAACACCAGTGTTTGCGCATCAGCCTCACGGCAACGGCGGCAGAACTGGCGATCGCCATGGAGCGGATCGCGACGGTGGTGACTCAGGTCTATCGCTAGGTTTAACGATCGATTGCGCCGGTTCACCGATCATCCCGGTACAAACGGTCGTTGTTCTGAGGTATCAGCGTCGTAACGGCGATGATTCCCGCGCGATGCCGAAGGGGAACCGGCGGTTTGGTAGATTGGGGCTAGGGTGTTTGACGAGCAAGGCGGATCGAATGGGTTTTCGTAGGTTGCTATGTTGCTAATTTTTTGGTTCTGGGCATAACGTCATGAAACAGAGCTTAACCTCATCTCGGGTCGTGGCTCTTGGCTCGATGCTACTGCTGACGATCGCTGCAACTCTCTTTGATGTGGTGCAAACCCAGCGAGTTCGCGATCGCTACCGCCTGGAAGCCCTCCAGGATTTGGGGGCCATGCGCACATCCATGACCCAGATCCTGGAGGGATCGGTTCAGGTTTCGACCTCCATCGCCGTGGCGATCGCGGCTCAAGCCCAGCTCACCCCAGCAGAATTTCAAATTCTCGCCACGGGCTTCAGCCAGTCCTACGGCGATATCGTCGGCATTGACCTCCTGGAAAACCTCCAGCCAACGGAGCGCTATCGCAGGGCTCAGGATCTGAACCTGCCATCACCGTCCCAAATTCCCGATCAACCCACCGTCACCCCGATCGCCAAGCCCACACGGGCGATCGTCCTGATCACGGATTTACAGATTGCCCTAGATCGCAGCCAATTCGCGCACAACTTTGGACAGTTCGATTACCTGCTGCAAGATCCCCAAAATCCAGACACGCGCCAGCAGCCATTAATCGGACAATCCGATGTGTTTACCCGGCGTCCCGTATCGGGAGATATTACCTTTGGGGATCAAATTTGGCAGTTGTCTGCGGTGCCCAAATCCGGCTGGGATATTGTTCCCGCATCCCGCTTTTTGACCCGTACCTTGAGTCTGATGGTGGTGGTGGGTGCGGGAGGTTTGGTCTGGTTAATTCTAGAGATTCCCCGCTGGCGACAGATCGCCATTCAGAAAGCCGTTGTTGATCTGGAACGTCGAGAACAGCATTATCGATCGATCGTCGAAAAAGCCCATACGATTATTATCCGATTGTCGGAAACTGGGACGATCGAACTGTTGAATCAACACGCCCAAAATATTTTTGGTCTGGAGGCCCAAGCCGTTATTGGCAAAGATCTCGCAACCATTTTAATGGTTCCCGATCGGGCGTATCTTCTCAAGGAAAGCCTGCGAAATAGCCTGCGGAATGGTTACGAAGATTGTGAACTGGAGTGTATGCGGGGCAGTGGTGAAAGCGCCTGGATTGCGTGGAATTTTCGCACCTTAACGGATCAAAAACGGCAAACCACTGGGGTGATTGCCACAGGTCTCGATGTTACCCAACGCCGCCAACGGGAACAGGCTCTGCAAGCATCCGAAGCACAGCTTAATAGTCTGATCCAAGCGATGAACGATACCATCTTCGTGATGGATCGAACCGGAACCTATCGACAGGTGGCCACGACGCGCACGAGCCTCGTGGAAAATCCCACCGAACTGATCGGCAAAACCGTGATGGAGGTGCTGGGCGACGAATTTGGGATGCATGTTCAATCCCGGCTACAAGCTTGTATCGATCACAATCAAACCCTGGAATTTGAATACAGCGCCACCGTCAATCAGCAACATCTCTGGTTGGATGCAACGGCGTCCCCGCTCGGCAACGGTCTCGCGGTGTTGGTGGTGCGCGATGTGAGCCAGCGTCGTAGTGCTGAGGATGAGTTACGCCAAGCTAAGGCGGAACTCGAAGCCCGCGTGGCAGCTCGGGCGGGGGAAATTCACGATGCCAATAAAAACCTGCAACGCGAAGTTGTAGAACGGATGCAGATTGAGGATGCCCTGCGTCAAAGTGAGGAACGGGAACGCGAAAAAGCAACCCAGCTTGAAAGCACGATTTTGGAGCTGAAACGAACCCAGGCGCAGCTCATTCAAACGGAGAAAATGTCGAGTCTGGGACAGCTTGCGGCGGGGATGGCCCATGAAATTAATAACCCGGTGAATTTTATTCAGGGTAATATTCGCCCCATCCGTGACTATACGAATGATTTGCTGGAATTGATTGAGTTATTCCATCAGGAATATCCCGATTTGTCGGAGGCGATCGAGGATTTTATGGACGAAATTGATCTTGATTTTTTGCGTCAGGATCTCAATAAAGCCTTAGATTCGATGCAATCGGGCACTGAACGCATTCACAGTATTATCAAGTCCCTCCAAAACTTCTCGCGTTTGGATGAAACGGGAATGAAACGGGTGAATTTACTCGATGGGCTGAATAGTTCACTGGCGATGTTACGCAGCCGCTTTAAGGGCAACTCGAAACGACCGGCTATTGAAATTGTGAGTGATTTTCAAGCATTGCCCCCGGTAATGTGCTATCCCAGCCAGATTAATCAGGCCATGATTAATTTGATTGATAATGCGATCGATGCGATCGAGGAGCAGTATTCCACATCCGAGCCGCCGCCGCGTGATTCACCCAAAATTACGATTCGCACGCAAACCTTAGAGGACGAAAAGGTGTGTATTTCGATCGCGGACAATGCCAACGGAATGCCGCCGGAGGTGCTTGAGTGTATTTTTAATCCATTTTTCACGACGAAACCGGTGGGGCAAGGCACAGGGCTTGGGCTATCGGTGGCCTACCAAACCGTGCATGAAAATCATGACGGTCAACTCCTGTGTACCTCGACCATCGGTCAAGGAACGGAATTTCAAATTGTGCTGCCGATCGTCAATCGTGAAAAAATGCACATTCAGCAATCCGTCGAGACGGCCACCTAAACCGCGAGGGTCAGCGATACCTTGCGCTAATCGCTGACCCACTCTCACCCTTCCCGGTGATCTACGGTGATCCCCGGTAATCCAGACTGTCCGGGACTACGGGAGGATATCCCCTTGTACGTAGCTGATGATGCGATCGATCACCGCTTCGATCGTCATGCCATCGGTGACCAGCTCGATCGCATCGTCCGCTTGGCGCAGCGGGGCGATCTCTCGCGTACTGTCCTGACGATCGCGATCGACAATCTCCGCCTCAAGCTGGGCGAGATCGACGGGGTAGCCCTGGGCGATCAGATCCTGACTGCGACGGCGGGCGCGTTCGGCGGGGGTGGCGGTGAGAAAAATCTTGACCTCCGCTGCGGGAAACACGCAGGTTCCCATATCACGCCCCTCGGCAACCAATCCCCCCCGATCGCCAAACGCCTGTTGTTGCTTCACCAAAAATTCGCGCACAGCTTTTTGAGCGGCCACGGTGGAAACATTGGCCGTGACCTCTGGGGTACGAATGGCCTGGGTGATATCAGTGCCGTTGAGGGTGACGGTGCAACCGCCGTCGGCTTGGGGCTGCATATCCAGATCGCAGCGTGTCACCAGCGTGGCGATCGCGGCTTCATCCTCCAACGCAATCCCCTGATCCATCACCCACCAGGTCACGGCGCGGTACATCGCACCGGTATCGAGGTAGAGAAAACCAAGGCGATCGGCGATCGCACGGGTGACGGTGGATTTGCCAGCCCCGGCAGGGCCGTCGATGGCGATAATGGGAGGACGAGTCTGTAGCACGATGTTATCAATAAGTCGGGTAGTGCCGAGGCGAGCCGCCAAGGCTAGGAGAGCCGGACGATCCAAGCATTCGATCGGCAGCAGCGAAACCGGATCGACCAGCTCCACATAGTCTAGGTCGAGTTCGGTTACGGTCGCACAGTGCGATCGCACGGCCTGGAGAATCGTCGAGCCATCCCGCACCCCGGCGGTGACCAGGGCGGCGGCCTGTTGCAGCGCTTGAAACAGGACTGCGGCCCGTTGGCGATCGCTGTCGTTTAAATATTGATTGCGCGAGCTGTAGGCCAAGCCGGATGCTTCCCGGATAATCGGGCAGGGACAAATCTCCACTGGACTATTCAGATCCCGTAGCATGGCCCGCACAATTGCCAGTTGCTGCGCGTCCTTTTGTCCAAAATAGACCCGATCCGGCTGCACAATGTTTAAAAGCTTGGTCACGATCGTGGTCACGCCCGTAAAATGACCCGGACGCGATCGGCCACACATCACCTGCGTCATGGACTCGCGCGGCATCACCCCCGTCTGATTTTTGTCGAATCCGGCCTGTGGCGTCAGTCCCAATGCCTGCGGCATCGGCACAAAAATTCCATCCACGCCCAGTGTTTGACAGAGTTCGCGATCGGCGTCAAAACTTTGGGGATAGCGATCCAAGTCCTCCGTGGGGGCAAATTGTAGCGGGTTGACGAAAATGCTCACCACCACGATCGCATTCTCCGATCGGGCTCGCTCAATCAAACTGGCATGACCGAGATGGAGATTGCCCATCGTCGGCACAAAGCCGATCGACTCTGTTTGATGACGTCGCCACGCACGCACGGTCGCGGGAGTCTTCCAAATCAGGGGCAGAGGCTGCGAGGTCAGCATGACAGGACTAGTCTAGGTAGTGCTGGGAGACGGTAAGGGAGGTGTGAACGGACGTGTCTCAAGGATTGCACACCGTTGTCTCGATCGATCGGCTCGAATCCACGGGATGAATCAATACTCTAAACCCACACCGCACAACAAAAAACCACGGGAGTGATGGACGACCCTCTCGTGGGTTCAATGACCTGAGTACCGGACGCAATCATCCGTTTGGGGTTATTCGACGATCGAGATCTCAACGTAGGCCACGCCTGTGGACACCACGCCCAGTTCTTCCGCCGCGCCCCGCGAGAGGTCGAGGATGCGATGTCCCGAAAAGGGGCCCCGATCGTTAATGCGAACATCCAAGCTACGACCGTTATCGACATTGGTGACACGCACGATCGTATTGAAGGGCAGAGTTGGATGAGCGGCACTAATGTCGTACTGATTAAAAACCTCACCACTGGCGGTGTAGTTTCCATCAAAACCAGGGCCGTACCAGGAAGCCTCACCCGCTTGATACACAATCTCTTCGGGGGCTGGGGTGTTGTCACTGTTGTCAGACTGATCGACGTAGGCAAGATTGCCACTGCTGTCGAGCATAAACTGACTCGGATGCTGCAAGGGTGGGATATCCGGGGATGCTTGCTGCGATGCCGTTTCCGTGATGCGAGCCAAGAGCGGTGCAGCTTCAGCGCTGACAGGACTCTCGCGATTGTCAAGGCTCACAAGGGTTGGGCGATCGGTCGTGCTCTCGAATTCAGCGCCGTTGCTGGGATCAACCGTACTCGCGGTTGCAATCTGCATCGGAACCGATACGAAAATCGCGGCGATCGCGCCGCTCCAGAAATGTTCGTTCATGTAGTGGGTAAGTTTTTCACTTACTAACCCCGATTCGTATCCTGGACGAGCGATCGCAAATCAGGGGGAGAGCCTAGATTGCTGAGTTGGGTTCGTTGGTAAACTCGCGGGCAGATGCAACACTGACGGGTTCACAATTTGAACGTCTCAGAACGCCCCATATCCTTGCTAGGCAAGGGTTTGAGGAATCTAAACTCATACCGGGTTCATGGTGCTTCTGTGAAGCTGACACAGAATAGCATGAAGTTTTATAGCGTTTGGCAACGGGAGCCCTTCGGAACGCCGACGCGGCTCACGGGCCTGTGAGGGATCGATCGCCGCGATCGACCGCCTATTCAGAGATCGAGAGCTTGCGGTTCACTCGATTTTTATGTCCGGAATTCATGACATTAAAAAAAGCAATCAATTCGATAGCCGGTCATGGTCTGTCGGGGGGATCGCTCAGTATCGTCAGCGTTTCGCGCTAAAATTCGGCCTGCATCCAGGGTTCTGTTGATCGCGGCTTTTAGCCCCCCTAAAACAGACGGTAGACAAACCCGACTATCGAATCGAGGAGGTCAATTGTTCTATGGACTATCGTGAGGCTGGCGTAGATATTGCGGCGGGGCGTGCTTTTGTCGATCGCATTCGCGACCTGGTGCAGGGAACCTATCGCCCCGGTGTACTGGGCGGTTTGGGGAGTTTTGGGGGCTGTTTTGAGTTACCGACGGGATATCAGCAGCCGGTTTTGGTTTCCGGAACCGATGGTGTGGGAACCAAGCTCAAACTCGCCCAGCAACTCAATCAGCACGACACCGTCGGTATTGACCTGGTGGCAATGTGTGCCAATGATGTTCTGACCTCAGGCGCTGAACCGCTGTATTTCCTCGATTATTTAGCCACCGGCAAGCTGGATTCGGACTGTTTAGAGGCGGTGGTGCGGGGCATTGCCACTGGATGTAAACAGGCCAATTGTGCGTTATTGGGGGGAGAAACGGCGGAAATGCCGGGATTTTACCCACCGGGAGAGTATGACCTGGCGGGGTTTTGTGTTGGCATTGCGGAAAAGAGCGCGTTGCTGGATGGATCGCAGTTGTCGATCGGAGATGTGGCGATCGGCTTGGCCAGTACCGGTGTCCATAGCAACGGGTTTAGCTTGGTGCGTTCCATCCTCGATCAGGGTGGTTATAGCCTAAGTGATACACCGGCGGTTTTGGGTGGTGTCAGCCTCGGGGAAGCCCTGATCGCACCGACTCAAATCTATGTGGATGCCGTCAAAGCGGTCAACGCAGCGGCGATCGAGATTCATGCCATGGCACACATCACCGGTGGTGGTCTCCCGGAAAATTTGCCACGCTGTTTAGGCCCAGGACAAGCCGTGCAGATTAACGCGCAACGTTGGACACCTCCGGCGATCTTCCGCTGGATTGCCGAAGCGGGCGACGTGGCGGCGGCGGATATGTTTGACACGTTTAATATGGGTCTCGGGTTTATTATCTTCGTTGCTCCCGATCGGGTGGAGGCCACCCTTGCCGCCCTGCAAACCACCCCGATCGCCGCATGGCCGATCGGCGAGACGATCGCCGGATCGGGAGACGTGCAAGGCATTCCCCTCGTGGATCGTTAAGCCAAGCAAGCTTCAAGTCAGTAACGATCACGGCAACCCCTCTAGTAGCGATCGCGCCCGCTCGGCCCAGTCCGTTTGACCGCGATCGCGATAGAGCTGCTCGGCATAGGTCAAGACGTCACGGGCTTCCTCCGGTTGACCCTGACTGAGGAAAACCAGACCCGCACCGTAATAGGCATTGGCGTAGGTGGGATTGAGATCGCGGGCGATCCGAAATTCCGCCAACGCCTGGTCAAGGTCGCCATTGCCAAGATGGATCACCCCAAGCTGGTAGTGCGCTTCGAGGTAGTTGGGATTACGATCGATCGCCCGCGCGAAGGCCGTTTGAGCGCGGTGGGTGTCGCCCTGCTGAAGGTACAGGGTTCCGAGATAGTAGGACGGCTCCGGCGCGGTGGGGCTGTAGCGTTGGGCCTTGCGAAATGCCTCGATCGCCGGGTCTCGATCCTGCTGCTGATAGTACACCAAGCCCAGATTGTAGTAGGCAAGGCCCAGACGTGGGTCTAGCTCAAGGGCATAGTCAAGATACAATTCGGCCTGTTCGAGGTTGCCGCCTTCTAGGACAACCGCACCGAGATTGGCATAGGCCAAGGCAAAATTGGGATCGGCCTGCACCGCCCGATAGAATGCATCCGCTGCGGGCTGTAGCTGCCCCGATTGTCGAAGTGCTAAACCGAGGTTGTAATGACCGGGGGCAAAGCTGGGTGACAGATCCACAGTATTGCGAAAGGCGGCGATCGCGGTTTCCAAATCCCCCGATCGCACTGCATCAAGGCCGCGTTCCAGTTCACGGGCAGCAGCGATCGAGGTTGTGGTGACCTGAGCGAGCAGGTGCGATCGTTCAGAATCTTGATCGAGATCCAGTTTGGTCGCCGCCTTGAGGCCGCCAACTGTTGCCACAGATCCCACAATCCCAAGACACAGCACCAACGGCAGCGATCGGCGAACGGACCCACCCATAACAACCCTCACCATAACAACACCAAGACACCGCACGATCGCCCCCTGAGTCAGCCCGATCCAGGCTTACCCGCGATCGTAAACCCTTCCCAGGAATTTTGATGTTGCGACACCCTCACGGCTCGATACACTCAGAGATACACCGGAGATGGAGGTTGGTGATCTTCGATCTCGATCCCCATCAACCGCAGCTCCAGCCCGCTCCAGCCCGCTTAACTGGCGGTAGGTTAAGCCTTAGCCCAGGGGTGCGACGGTCACGACTCCTCAGCTTGCATCTAACAACTGGTGTCCAACAATTTAGGATAGACCGTAACGCACCGCAGCCCTGGGGCTGATCGGTCTCTTGCTCAGGGCAAACGCATACTCGAATCGCCCTCACCCTAAATCCCTCTCCCAAGCCGGGGGATCAAATCTGGCTCCCCTTCTCCCGTTTCTGGGAGAAGGGGTTGGGGGATGAGGGAAAATCGACCGTCATCGGTGAGTATGCGTTTACCCTGGTTTCTTGCTCAGTCTTGAGCAATCCTAGCCGTGATCTTGGCCTCCTCTGCGCTGGATTCGATCACGACATTGCCCGCTGCTCTTCCCTTCTGTCGTTAACGATGATCGCATCTTTCTCCAGTCCGAGCGCCTTCGATCGCGCCATGATGCAGCGCTGTCTCACCCTAGCGCGGCAAGCCCTTGGGTGTACCGCTCCCAATCCTATGGTGGGCGCGGTTATCGTGAAGGACGGCGAAATTGTCGGTGAGGGGTTTCATCCCAAGGCCGGAGAACCCCACGCGGAGGTGTTCGCCCTGCGCGAAGCAGGCGATCGGGCGCGGGGAGCCACGGCCTACGTCAGCCTCGAACCGTGCAATCACTTTGGCCGTACGCCGCCCTGTTCCCGCACCTTAGTACGAGCGGGCATCACGAAAGTTGTGGTCGGAACCGTTGACCCCAATCCACAGGTGGCCGGTCGTGGTATCCAAACCTTACGAGATGCTGGGATTGAGGTGGTGGTCGGGGTTGAAGAGGCGGACTGTCAAGCCATTAATGAAGGATTTATCCATCGGATTTTGTGCCGTCGTCCCTTCGGAATTTTGAAATATGCCATGACCTTGGACGGCAAAATCGCCAGTAGTACGGGCCATAGCACCTGGGTGAGTGGAACTCCGGCCCGATCGCAGGTACACCATCTCCGTCATGCCTGCGATGCGGTGATCGTTGGCGGTAACACCGTCCGTCACGACAATCCACGCTTGACCTGTCGTGCGGACAATACCGCTCCCAATCCGTTGCGCGTCGTCCTTAGCCGTAGCTTAGATCTTCCCGATGAGGCCCAGCTCTGGCGAATTGATCAGGCTCCAACGCTGGTGATTACCCAGACGGGCGTTCGTCCCGAATTTCAAGCGCAGTTGCGCGATCGCGGCGTCGAAGTGGTGGAGGTGGAAACGGTGCGACCGTCCGTCGCGATGGAGTTGCTCTACGAACGGGGAGCGCTGTCGGTGCTGTGGGAGTGTGGCGGAACCTTGGCAGCACGGGCGATCGCCGAGGGGTCAGTGCAAAAGGTGATTGCGTTTATTGCGCCCAAAATTATTGGCGGCGTGGAGGCTCCCCATCCTGTCGGCGATCTCGGCATTCACTTTATGACCAATGCGATCGCCTTGGAACGAATTCGTGGCTATGCCGTCGGCGAAGATTGGGCGATCGAGGGATACCTACCCTCTACCGATTGGAGACCCTAAACGCTGCTATCCATTCCATTGCTAACTGCGAATTTCCCCAGCCAGAACCTCCCCAGACTGATAAGTGATTTAATTCACCTGATTGGCTTTGATTATTTCCCCTCACATTACTAGGTAGTCAATGTTACAGTTTTGGCGATCGTTCTTTTATCGTTTTCTCTCAGCGTCGATCTTTGCCCCTGCCTCAACCCTCTCAAGTTAATTCAACGTTAGACCTATGACTGTTGCCTTCGCCCCCAGGAATGCCATGACGACTCAT
>RDYZ01000251.1 GCA_004293855.1 Oscillatoriales cyanobacterium
GGCTCGTGAGGCTGTTGGTGAATCATCCACACGCTCGCCATGCTTTGACCTCGTTTTTTGCCTTTGCTTTTGTAAGTTCATGACAGTAGACCTTTCCGCGCGCCGAACTCGCGTTTGTGATCCGCTGCCCTCCGATGGACGATCGTCACGGTCAGATCTGGATTGTGATGTGGCGATTGTTGGTGGCGGAGTGGTGGGCATGACCTTGGCCTGCGCGTTGGGTCAGGCGGGTTTGCGTGTGATGGCGATCGATGCACAAACCATGCAAGCAGCCGCCGTTTGCGTGTGATGGCGATCGATGCACAAACCATGCAAGCAGCCGCCAATCGGCAAAATGTGTATGCGATTTCGCTGCTGTCCGGTCGCATTTTTGCGGGTTTAGGGGTTTGGCACCAAATCTTGCCCCGCATTGCGACGTTTACCCAGATTGTGTTGTCGGACGGCGATCGGGCGCGACGGGTTACCTTGCAGCCTGCGGATCTGGGGGGTCAGGAGGAGCTAAACCATTTGGGCTACGTGGCAGAACACCAGCCCATTTTAGAAGCGTTGCACGCTGAATTTTGCGATCGCGAGACCATGACCTTGATCGCCCCGGCTCAGGTGGATCAGGTGATCCATCATGCTGACCATACGGAACTGATCCTGGAGCTTGACGGCCAAACCCGTACCATCACCACACAGCTTGTGGTCGCTGCGGATGGGGCGCGATCGCAGCTTCGCCAAGCGACGGGTATCCGCCAAACGGGCTGGAAATATTGGCAGTCCTGCGTCACGTTTAAGGTAAAAGCTCGCCCATCCCAGCGATCACATCAAACTTCACACCAAACCTCCCATCAAAATATTGCCTACGAGAAGTTTCGGACTCAGGGACCGTTTGCCATCTTGCCCCTGACGGGCGATCGGTGCAATGTGGTGTGGACGTTACCCCACGCGGAGGCGCAAGCGGTGATGGCTTTGGAGGAAGAGGCGTTTAATGAGGCGATGCGCGAGCATTTTGGCGATCACATGGGTGATCTGGAAATCGTGAGTCCGCGTCGGCTGTTTCCTGTCCAGCTTATGCAAAGCCAGCATTACGTGGCTCCACGATTTGCTTTAGCGGGAGATGCGGCCCACTGTTGCCATCCGGTGGGCGGCCAGGGGGTCAACTTGGGGATTCGCGATGCGGCGGCGTTGGCGGAGGTGCTGGGGGATGCGTTCCGAGCCGGGGAGGATCTGGGATCGATCGCTGTGCTGAAGCGCTATGAGCGTTGGCGTCTGTGGGAAAACTGGGTGGTGTTGGGGTTCACCGATAGTCTGGATCGGCTGTTCTCGAATGAGATTGGGCCGCTGGTGCTGGTGCGACAACTGGGGTTCTGGGGGTTAACGGCGATCGCGCCGCTCCGTCGTTTGGCCTTGCAATTAATGACGGGTGGATTGGGACGCCAGCCGCAGATCTCACAGGTTCGTCGCTCAAAGGCGTGTACTAACGCAACGCTTTGACAATTTCTAATAAAACGGTTTCCACCGATCGCGGCTCCCAGCCTAACTCCCGCCGTGCCTTCTCACTGGAAATCCGCACACAGCGATCGTACACGTAGTGCGCCCGCTCCCGACCGATCGGCGGATTCCAGGACAGCAAACGGCCGATCGGGTCCAGAATATTCGCGATGAGTCGCACCAAGGGTTCTGGTAGTTCGGTCGGCGGTGTCACACCACCCGCCTCACTCAGAATCGAGAACATTTCTCGCGTGGTTAGATCCCCGGCGGTCCCGATGAAATGCTCTCCCGCTGCGGCATGATCCGCCGCGCGTAACATCAGATCGACCAGATCATCGACATGAACAATCCCCGTAATCCGATCGCCACCGGCCCAGACTCGTAAGCGACCCTTGAGGAAATTTTTAATGACCGGGCCAAAGTGTGGGTCATCTGCTCCAAAGATCCCGGACGGCATGATGCTCACGATATCCATACCCTCTGCCACGGCCTGATTCACCAGTTCTTGGGCGACCAGCTTGGTTTCATCGTAGGCGGAGGAAAAATTGGCTTGCTGACGCTGATAGGTTTCGTCAATGATTTCGCCTTTCGTGTCACCGTAAATCCCAACGGTGCTGCAATACACAATTTTCGCCACACGGGCAGCGCGGGCGGCTTCGATCACGTTGCGTGTGCCTTCCACATTGACCCGCCGCATTTGCTCGGCATCCACCAAGCCCAGTTCAACAAAGGCGGCCACGTGAAAGACCCGCTCAATCCCGATCATGGCCTTATCGAGGGAGACCCGATCGGTCACATCCCCGTAGGCATAGGTGATATTCAAACCCCGCAGACGCGAAACATCACTGGAGATGCGTACCAGGGCCGTAACGCGATCGCCGCGATCCAGCAGGGCACGGACGAGGTGTGAGCCGGTGAAGCCGTTAGCGCCGGTAACGAGTACGTTCATAGGGTCGAGTAGACGCGAAATGGAGGAAGTTTAAGCAAGTTTAGGCTGGAATCGGAGCCGGTTGGAGCCGGAGTGACCCGGAACGCTAGGACGGTAGAGTTTGAGTCAGGATTATCACTGTAGCGCGATCGTGGTCATTGCTCCGGGTGAAGTGAAGTCAGGCACGTGGCAAATTCAATCTCCGGTAAACGGGGATCACGCACGAGACCGATCCCGGTAAATCCCCAACGTTCAAGGATGCCCTGGATCTGTGTTTGCTGAACGGTTTCGATCGTAAACCGATCTTCAAGGCCCGCCGCGTGAGCATTGAGATAGCTCAGGGCTTCCGATCGATCACAGAAGATCAGAATAAAGCGATCGGGGCGATCGGGGTTGGGGGTTGCGGCGAGGTACTGGCCATTTTGTTTGACGCGCAGAGTGTTGTAAAGCAATGAATAATGATTGATTAACAAGGAATAACGATTAATTGTTCATTATGATCCGTTTCGCCCGACGCCTTGCCCCGCTCGAACGCAATGTTTTTGCTGATATGGATCGCGCCAAAGCGACGGCGATCGCCGCAGGGCGTGACCTGATCGATCTATCCCTCGGTTCCTCTGATTTGCCCACGGCTCAGTCCGTCCTCGATGTTATTGCCCGATCGCTGGAGGATCAAGCCACCCATCAATACCTGCTGTTTAACAACACGCAAGCATTTCGACGGGCTGCGGCACAGTGGTACACCGATCGCTACGGCATTGCGGTGGACGCTGAAACCGAAGTTTTACCGCTCATTGGTTCCCAGGAAGGCACGGCACATATTCCCCTGGCACTGCTCGAACCGGGAGATTATGCCCTACTGCAAGATCCCGGTTACCCGTCCCATGCGGGCGGCGTTCATCTGGCGGGTGGTCAAATTCACGCGATGCCGTTGCTCGCGGACAATAATTTTCTCCCAGACTTTGGCGCCATTCCGGATCACGTGCTGGAGCGTGCCAAACTCATGGTGTTAAGTTATCCCCACAACCCCACCAGTGCGATCGCCAGTCTGGATTTTTTCCGTGACGCGGTGGCCTTCTGTGATCGCCATGATCTCGTGCTCGTCCACGATTTTCCCTACGGCGACCTTGTTTTTAGTGATCATCGCGCCCCGTCTATCCTTCAAGCCGATCGAGAGAAGCGACGATCGATCGAATTTTTTACCATGTCCAAGTCGTACAACATGGGCGGTTTTCGGGTGGGGTATGCGATCGGTAATGCGGAGCTGATTTTGGCGCTGCGCCGAATTAAAGCAGCGGTGGACTTTAACCAATATCGTGGCATTTTAAACGGGGCGATCGAAGCCTTGACGGGCGATCAAACCGGAGTCTCCCGCACGGTCGAAACATTCCGGGCACGTCGCGATGCACTGGTGGCCGCACTGGCCGCGATCGGTTGGGCTGTACCGACACCGGAAGCGACGATGTACCTCTGGGCGAAATTGCCCGAACCCTGGGCTGCGGATTCGATCGGCTTTTGCGTGCAACTGGTCCAAGCGACCGGCGTGGCGCTATCACCCGGCGCGGGGTTTGGTGCTAATGGTGAGGGGTATGTCCGCTTTGCCTTGGTGCAAGAACCGGATGTGCTTCAGGTGGCCGCCGATCGTCTGGCGGAATTTTTCAGTCAACAGCAAACCGGACACCGCCAATTGAGTGAAGTCTAGGGGTTGTCATCCATTCAATTTCGAGGTCTTCCCCGGCAAGGGTTACCGCTTTGAACGTTGGCTAAACTCTTCCAACGACCCAAGCCCGGATCTACGGATGTCTTGAGGACACGAGAATTGGATTGCAGCA
Source organism: Oscillatoriales cyanobacterium (assembly GCA_004293855.1). Classification (GTDB taxonomy): domain Bacteria; phylum Cyanobacteriota; class Cyanobacteriia; order Cyanobacteriales; family Geitlerinemataceae; genus RDYZ01. The sequence continues at coordinate 4,237 of RDYZ01000251.1, forward strand.
GAACATCTATCGAGGTGGATGAAACCCTTGACCCCTGGATAAGTCCTGGGTGCTTCTAAAGGGGTGGCAGTATGGCGTTCGTGATCATCGTCATCCATAACGCAAGACGAATCGCAATAACGCCACACTGAACCATCCCACACGTTAACTACAGCACCGGCGATCCGTCCGCATCCAACAGAGCGCGTTTGGGGCCATGAATGGGATCTTCGACCACGATCGTCTGATGACGACCTGCGCCCAAGGACACGATCGCGATCGGTACATTCATCAATTCCGCTAGAAACTTGAGGTAGTCGAGTGCCTCTTGCGGCAAGTCTTCCAGCTTGCGGCAATCTTCCGTCGAAACCTTCCAACCGGGTAACGTTTCATAGACCGGCTCGCAACTGGCGAACTGGCGAGCACTGCTCGGGAAATCTTTCGTTACCGTGCCGTTAATTTTGTAACCCACACAAACTTTAATTTCGTCCAGGGTGTCGAGCACATCCAGCTTGGTGATCGCCAAACAATCCAGGCCGTTAATGCGAACCGCATAGCGACCAATCACCGCATCAAACCAGCCACAACGACGCGCCCGTCCCGTGGTGGTGCCGAATTCAGCCCCCCGATCGCCCAGCACTTCACCAATGCCATCGACCATTTCCGTCGGAAACGGCCCCTCTCCGACCCGCGTGGTATACGCCTTGGCCACACCAATCACCCGATCAATCGCCGTGGGGCCGACTCCTGCACCAACACAGGCCCCACCCGCCACCGGGTTAGAGGATGTGACGTAGGGATAGGTTCCGTGATCCAAATCGAGGAGCGTTCCCTGAGCGCCTTCAAATAAAATATTGCGCCGTTGTTGCAGAGCCTCATAGATGCTCAGGGATGCGTCCACCACGTGGGGACGTAGGCGATCGGCGTACTGTAAATATTGGGCCAGGACCGTTTCCACATCCAACGGCTCTAGACCATACATCCGCTCCAGGATTTCATTTTTGTATGGAATGGTCCACTCTAAAATCTCACGCAGACCATCCGCATCCATCAGGTCGAGCACACGCAGCCCTGTGCGCTCCGACTTATCCGCATAGGTTGGGCCGATTCCCCGTTTCGTCGTACCAATTTTGTGCGTACCGCGTCGCTCTTCTGATGCATTATCGATTAGGCGATGATACGGCATCGTAATGTGTGCGGTTTGAGCGATTCGCAGGTTTTTGGTCGAAACGCCCAGCGCTTCCACCGTATCCAATTCTTCGATCAGGATTTCTGGATCAATGACCGTACCGGAACCGATAATACATTCCGTATCGGGGTAGAGAATACCTGAGGGGATGAGGTGTAGCTTAAATGTCTGGTCTTGAACGACAACCGTATGGCCTGCATTTACCCCCCCTTGGTAACGGACGACAACATCGGCGGACTTGCTGAGCAAGTCGGTGATTTTGCCTTTTCCTTCGTCGCCCCACTGGGCACCAATTACTACTACGTTAGCCAAGGTCTTGTATGGGTTATGCGAGTTTACACGATCGGCAATTATGAACTGCTAAGGGAAAGCCTGTCAATCAATCCCAGGGGCTTTTGAGATTATTTAACGTAAATTCAAAGTGAAAGATTGGTGAATTTTCGAGCGATTTAAAACCGAGCTGGGTGTCTTTGGGGCGATGGGATTCTTAAATCGATACAGGGTCTGATTTTTCTCAGAATAGGCCGTAATTCCCTAAGTTTTCAGGCAAATCCTCTGAAATAGACCTCGATATATTCTGAGAGATGGGTGTTTATTCGCATGGATTGGTCAGGGTTAATGCGTCGGTAGAATTTACCGATGCAGCGGCGGTGGAATCGATCGCCGACCTCCAATCCAGCCCTCGATCGCCTAGGCAGCACCATCTTGGGTCAAATACAACTGCACGCCAACGATCACCAGGGTTGTCAGCAACAACAACGTCGCCACTGCCGAGGCATAACCAAAATCGAACAGCCCAAACGCCTGCTCATAAACATAGTGCACCAGTAAATTCGTCGAATTCAGCGGCCCTCCCCCCGTCATGACATACACCTGCTCGAAGCTTCGCAAGGTGAAAATGGAGGTGGTGACGATCGTGAAAATAAATGTCGGACGCAAACCGGGCAGGGTGATGTATCGAAACTGCTGCCACTCATCGGCCCCATCTAGCTCCGCCGCTTCGTAGCGACTTTTTGGGATAGCCTGTAAGCCTGCCAAAAAGACCACAAGGTTAAATCCAATCTGTTTCCAAATACTTAGCAAAATTAAGATCGGCATTGCCCAAAAGGCACTGCCGAGCCACGGTATCGGTGAAATGCCGACATAGCCTAACAGCCCATTGATGGGGCCATTGGTCTGGAAAAGCCAGCGCCAACCTAGCCCCGCTGCCACGATCGAGACCACAGACGGGATAAAGTAGGCCGTCCGTAGCAATGTCCGTCCCACGGGAAGCCGATCAAGGATGACCGCGAGCCCAAGGGGAATGGCAATACTCGGGAGCAAGGTGGCGATCGTGAAATAAATCGTATTGCCCACCACCTGCCAAAAGTCCGGCGAACTAAAGACATTCTCGTAGTTGCGCCACCCGACCCATTCCGCTCCCGATCGGGTGAAGCTGCCCATGGTGAAACTCAAGCCGATCGAGTACAGGATCGGGCCGAGCACAAAGATCACGAATAAGATAAGCGCTGGCGACAGAAACACCCAAGCGGCAATGGTTTCGTTATCGAGCCAGCGACGAAAGAGGTTACGCGAGATCACAATGGGTCAACCATGAACAGGAGCGATGGGCAGGATTCGGGCAATTAAGGTGATTGGGGTGGCGTGATGAACGTTGGAAGTTGAATCTAGATCGCTCGATCGCACCGATCAGGACTACCAGCACCTGTGTCGCGTACCGATCGAGCCCTAGATTGTCTGGATTGGCAAATTCAACGTGAAACTAACGCGAAAGTAACGCGAATTTAGCGTTAATTAAAACGCTTGAATCCATTCCTTAATCGAATAGTCTGTCCAAATCTTGTTTTTCCAGTAGGGATCGCCTTCGATGAGCTGTTTGACGATCTCTTCGCTATCCGCATCGTAAATCCCGAATACGGTCGTGTTGTCCACCGTCGGACCGAGGGTGACGAGCACACCCGATTCTTTTTGCGCCTTCAAGCCATCTAAATGGGCTTGACGGTAGGGGGTACGCTTTTCGAGGGCGTTTTCGCAATAGCTGCCCCACATCACATATTTCGACATTTGGTGTTTATCTCGTTGGATCGAGCAAATCGAACAAAGCCATTTCTTGGCTATCATAGCAGCCGTCGCCCGGGCCTTGAGACGGATAGACGACGATCGCCGGAGACAGGCGGAGTCATGCCGTCAGTCCTGAAATCCAGCCATTAGGCCGATGCCTCTGCAATTTCGGATAATTCCAGCCAACGTTCCGTCGCGGCGTCAATTTCCAAGTCGATCGCGGCTAGACGTTGGGTTAACTCGCTGAGATCCAGCATCGGGTCACGGCTTGCACCGCCGTAGAGTTGACCTTCGATTGTCGCCTTTTCGTCCTCCAGTTCCGGGATGCGGGTTTCGAGGGTGTCCAGCTCGCGGCGTTCTTTGTAGGAGAGTTTGCGGGCGCGGTTCGATCGGGTGTGTTGGGAACTGGGCAGCGTCGCGGTATTGCCCGCGTTGGCTGGCTGGGCGGCAGCTTCGGCGGCTTTGGCTTCTGCTTCCTGGGCGGCTTCCTCAGCTTTAAAGTCGAGATAGACTGAATAATTACCGGGGTATTGCTTCACGACACCACCGGGGTTGATCTCGAAAATTTTCGTCACCACCCGATCGAGGAAGTAGCGATCGTGGGACACCACTGCTACGCAGCCGCCAAAGTCTTCGAGATAATCTTCTAAAACACCGAGGGTTTGCACGTCGAGATCGTTGGTCGGCTCGTCCATGAGCAATACGTTCGGCGCACCCATTAACACTTTGAGCAAAAATAATCGCCGTTTTTCACCGCCGGATAGTTTGGCGATCGGGGAATATTGGCGATCGGGTGAAAACAGGAACCGTTCAAGCATCTGTGACGCCGTGATCACGGTTCCGTCGGCGGTTTCCACGAGGGCAGCCACATCTTTGATGTAGTCGATGACGCGCTGATCGAGGTCGGCAGCGGTGAGTAGGTCTTCGGAGTGTTGATCGAAGTAGCCGATCGCGATCGTGTCACCGATGTCAATGTGGCCGGAATCGAGGCTCAGTTTACCGGTGATGGCGTTAAGTAGGGTGGATTTTCCCGCACCGTTGCCGCCGACGATGCCAACCCGATCGCCCGCCTCGAAGGTGTAGCTAAAGTCTTGAAACAGGGTGCGATCGCCGAACGCTTTTGTCGCGCCGTGAATTTCGATCACTTTTTTGCCGATACGCCGCGAGACGGTGTCGATCTCGACATTACCCACAGCGGTTTTAAATTCCTTATTTTGCAAATCGTTCGCTCGATCAATTCGCGCTTTTTGTTTTGTGCTACGGGCTTTGGGGCCTCGGCTTAACCATTCCAGTTCGCGGCGTAGCAGGTTTTTATGTTTGCGTTGTTGTCCAACGGCGGCATCTTCAGCGAGGGCTTTTTTCTCCAGGTAGTAGGCGTAGTTGCCATCGTAGGTGTAGATATCGGCACGATCGAGTTCGATGATGCGGTTGGTGACCCGATCGAGGAAGTAGCGATCGTGGGTCACGAGAAAAATCGCGCCGCGATGATTTTGGAGATAACTTTGCAGCCATTCCACCGAGGCCGCATCCAGATGGTTTGTCGGCTCATCCATCAACAGCAAATCCGGCTCCGATAGCAAGGCTGCCGCGAGGGCGATCCGTTTGCGGTAACCGCCGGACAGGTCACCGATCCGTGCCTCAAAGTCTTCGATCCCCAGTTTCGAGAGGACGATTTTTGCCTTGGTTTCCAATTCCCAGGCGCCGATCGCTTCCATTTTTTCGCTGACACTAGCCATCTGCGCCATCAGCTTATCGAGCTGGGCCGGATTATCCCCGGCGTGGGACATTTGCAGCGACAGTAATTCATACTCACGCACAAGCTGCATCCCCGACACCGACCCATCCCCCGTGTCGGCAAACACCTGTTCGAGTACGGTTTTCTCTTCATCAAGATCGGGCATCTGTGGCAGATAGATCGTGCGGCGGTTGCGTTCGGTGAGGCGTTGGCCGCTGTCGATCGATTCGAGTCCGGCAACCATTTTCAGCAGGGTCGATTTACCGGAACCATTGACGCCAATCAGTCCGACTTTTTCGCCATCGTCAATGCTGAAGTTGGCATTGCGGACGATTTCTTTGATGCCGAAGTCTTTCGCGACGGATTGGAAGGTAACGATGCTCATCGACGTTCGGGGGAAAGTGGGGAGGGGACACCGACGATCGTGCCTTATCCGGGGTCGATCGACAACACTCGGGGGACGGACGGACGGGAGGATTGATCGGATTGATGTGCGGTCTGGTTCGGCTCTCCCGGTGGGTTCTCGATCCCATCGAAGCGACTTCGATCGCCGTTTACTGCGATTTCACCCCAGCTCGATCGCCTCGTACAACTCTGCTAGGGCAATTTCCACTGCTACCGATCGCAACGTCACGCCCTGTTCCAACCCCCGAGTCTCCGCAAATAACCACTCTGATTCTGACTGTTTGACGTATTGTTCAACTAACGGCTGATCCTGGGCAATTAAGACATACTCCTGAATGGTCGGTATGGTTCGATAGGCGGCAAATTTTTCGCCGCGATCGTAACCCTCGGTCGAAGTTGATAAAACCTCTACCAGTAGGATCGGATTCATCACCGTATCCTTACGATTCGGCATTAAGTCGGCGGGACGCGGTGTCACCATCACGTCCGGATAGGTGTAGATATTGCGATCGGGAATCCAGAGCCGCTGATCGGTGACAAAAATGCTGTA
>RDYZ01000366.1 GCA_004293855.1 Oscillatoriales cyanobacterium
GTGCTATTTTTTTATATCAGCTTGAATGTGTACTACGTCACTGGTTTCAGGCCAAACACAACCAAGCAAAACTAACGCAGCAAAAACGAAAAAAATATCAACGCTCACTACGTTCAAAACCTGTATCCACCATCAGAGCGAATACTTCGATCGACTCGATCGAACACGATTTGAATCAACTCAAGGGAGAGCTCGGTTTAACTTCAATGGGCAATGTTCGGAAGCCGAAATCAACGACAAGTAGGACAAGAGTTGATGATAAACGTCGCTAAATGTCAGGAGATGAAGTCGGTCGAAGTTCCTCCAAAGTAACCTGATTATAATGTTAGCAACTAATCCCCTCTACATTACTCCAGAAGACTACCTCGCTGCCGAAGAAATCAGCCCGACTCGTCATGAGTATCGTGATGGTGAAGTCTTCGGTATGACCGGTGGCACACGTAACCATCACACGATCGCTGGAAACTTATTTTTCCAGCTCAAAGTCCATCTACGCGGGTCTAGCTGTCGTGTATTTATGGAAGGAATGAAACTCCGGGTCGAAGCTAGCAATTCCTTTTACTATCCTGATGTTGTTGTCACTTGTGACGATCGCGATCGGCCTAATAACGAACAATACATTAAGTATCCCCGCCTCATTATCGAAGTGCTCTCCCCTAGTACAGCTCGCTTTGATCGCACCGAAAAATTTGCTGATTACCGTACCATCCCGAGCCTGAGCGAGTATCTTCTCATCTCGACGGATCATCAATGTATTGAACACTTCCAACGTGACGATCACGACACTTGGAACCTGATGACAGCCACGGAACCGCTGAACCTTGCGAGTATCAATTGCCCGATCGCGATCGCTGAGATCTACGACGATACCGACATCCTTCCGATGGTTTGAACTGAAGTCGAAACCTTCTAGCTTACGGCGCAGAAAAATGCTGAAACCCTTGACGACGATCAAGCCGAACTAGGTCGGTATGATCACGACTGAGCACTGTAATCTCTGGTGACTCCGTAATTTCACCAATGATCGCCGCCCCGTGGCCCGCCAGTTGAACCAATTCTTGGGCCAATGGTTCTGGTAAACACAACACCAGCTCAAAATCCTCACCGCCGTACAGCGTCCAGTCCAGCGCTAGACTTGCCGGTAAACCCAAATCGGCCAAACTACCCAACGCCTCGCGCCACACGATCGCCCCACAGCGGCTAGCATGACAAATCTGTACGATCGCATCCGCTAACCCATCACTACTATCCATCCCCGCGATTCTGCTGGAATCTTGGCGATTTTCCTGCCATGCCTGCAATGGACGCACCAGATCGAGACGCGGTTGGGGCCGTTGATGTGCGGCGATCGCCCGCTCACGATCAACCACAGCAATTGATCGCCACTCCTCCCGGTCCGGCTCTAACAGCAAGCCCAAACCCATGCGAGATAAACCATGCAGCCCGGTCATCACGATCACGTCACCCGCACGGGCACGATCGCGGCGAATCTCCGCACCCGGTTTTACCTCCCCAAACGCTGCGATCGACACCGTCCGCACACGGGATGAACACACATCACCACCGACGATCGGCACATCAAAGCCCCCGACCTGCAAACAGTCCACCACCCCAGAATACAAGCCCTCAAGCCAGCTTACCGGCGTCGTGGGGGGGAGGCCCAGGCTAATCGTCACGCCGATCGGGGTTGCTGCCATCGCGGCCAAATCGGACAAATTCGCCGCAATTGAGCGCCAGCCCACATCATAGGCTGATGTCGTACGATCGCTAAAATGAACATCATCAACCAGCATATCCGCCGTCACCGCCAGCGCATAGCCAGCCCGCACCGCACAAACCGCTGCATCATTCCCAACCACCTCTGGCGGACAGAATCTCTGTACTAAGTGTAACACCCCCGATTCACCGAGATCTTGAACCAACATCACAGAGCGTTGCGTAGCTGTGTCCCAGTCCATCTTTTGGTTGTTTTGATCTCGATGTGACCCATCCTGAGCTGCGATCCAAGGTCAGTTACGCCCATACATTTGTCTCTGCTGTTTCTGCGGTCTGACCGTTGTTCTGTCCAAATCGTGTGGGG
>RDYZ01000367.1 GCA_004293855.1 Oscillatoriales cyanobacterium
TTGTGCGAGGGGATCGAGGTCGATCACGTGCTGGATGTACGCGAGGGCTTGCCGACAGCGATCGGGATTCCAGGCAGAGGCCAGGGTGCGATAGGTCAGATAACGATACAGATTGGCGAAGCTGTCGGGACGCAACGCCTGAAATACCTGAGGGAGGCGGGCAAAGGCGCGATCGAGAACCGAACAGCAGCTCGATTCCGTCTGGTCTACCTGAGCGGAGGCGGATAATGGCAAGAGACGATACAACACCTGCGCCTGTGGCACGCAGACAAAATGTGCCACCCAGGCCAAGCGCAGGGCGTAATCCCAATCTTCCGCCGGAGTCATCGCCGGATCGAACCCACCCACCTGACGTGCTAGGCGGGTTGTCACCAACAGATTGGAGCCATTTTCCAAAAAGTTCATCAGTAGGAGATGCGCTAGGACATCACCATTCACCGTAAGATAGCTGCCCGGACGTAGCGGCTCACCCTCAGCATCGATATAGTCTACCCAGCTATAGGCGACGCTAGCTCCTCCTGACGGCCAGCTCTGGCTCGCGACGAGGGCATCACACTGAGCTTGCAGTTTTTCCGGTGTCCAGCAATCATCCGCATCTAGAAAGGTGCAGTAGCGACCTCGGGCGAGTTGAATGCCACGATTGCGACTGGTGGACACGCCCGCATTGTCAAAGGAATAGACCCAGAGCCGATCGTCTTTGATCGCCTGCACACGTTCCAGGGTGTCATCTGTAGAGCCGTCGTCAATCACCAACATCTCGAAATCTGGGCAAGTTTGAGCAATAACCGATTGGATGGTCGTGGCGATCGTCGCCGCCCCGTTAAACACCGGAATAACCACGGAAACTAGCGGCCACGGCTCTAGCTCTAGTTGATCCAGCAAGCCCATCAGTAAGCGATCGACATTCGCTGTCCACTGTGCTGGGGTCATCCCCGCTGTGCAAATCGCCAACAGTTGATCCGCTGCGGGATTTGGATTCGCGTCGGTTTCTAGGCGTAACGCGAGAGCCTGGAATAGATCGGTTGGATCGGTCATGCAGTGATCGTGCGTGATCAGCGCCTCAACCCAGGCGGCACAACCTGGTTGACCGGAGGTGATCGCGTGGAAACCATGCCAGCGCAGCAGATTACGCCGCGATCGCGATCGTAAGCGTCGGTAGGGATCACCGCGATCGGCAAACAGACGATCGAGCCACGGCTCACAGTGCGTTGGGGTGATCTCTGGATTCGGCTGATAGGTATACGTACAACAGGCAAGGCGATCGTCGGTATTCGCCGCCCCACGGGTTAAGCACTTCAAAGATCCCACCGAACCCAGATCCGCCAGTCGCACCACCAAATCCCACAGGCTCCACTCCAGGGGTAGATCCTCCGCCAATCCCCCCACCTGACGCCATGTCTCCGTCCGCAGGCTGAGATTGGCGATCGTGCCGCAATGGTTCCAAACCAACAGTTTCGCTAGATCCGCATTCACGGGATCGGGACGTACACAGGCATCGATCGTCGCCAGATCGATCGGCGGCTCGCTCTCCAGTTCCCCAAGCAACGGAGTCCGCCAGAGACAAGCACCCTGGCGATCGGTGACCCGCACCGCACCGTACACCGCCTGAACCGCCCGATCCCGTTGCCAGATTACCCGATGACTCGCAATCCAATCCTCTGACCACGTCACCCCTGCCTCCAGGCACATCAGCCACGGCGTCTGCACCGACGTTACGGCGATGTTGTACGCCTCGGCCTTGTTGCAGGCAGTGCTGATCGGAATCACCCGCGCCCGATCGCCCACCTGTTCCGCATACACTCGCGCCAGCCGCTCCTCACCGACCACCAGCAACTGCCAATCCGGGTCAGTTTGAGGCAGCAAAGCCGCGATCGTGCGAGACATCAAGGAAACATCACGATCCTCCAATGCTGCCCCCCCGACCTCTGGACTATCTCCCGTTTCAACACAGAGGATAATGGACAGTTGTAGACAATCTAGTTCTGAGCGTAATTGAAATACCAAGGTTCTTGCTCGTTTGGCCTATAGAGTGAATAAAATTAAGTTTAAATTTCAATTCTTGTATTGCTATTATTT
>RDYZ01000368.1 GCA_004293855.1 Oscillatoriales cyanobacterium
ACGTTAAACTTACGAACGAAAAAAGAAGGGAATGCTAGGCTCGGAGTGTGCCGTTCCGCTTAAGTATTGGAGGCTGTCCAACGTGACGATGATTCCCTCTCCCCCGAGTATTTCCCCTAAGCAAATGACGCTGCTACGGATTGTGGCGGCGATGGCTTGGGCGGATGGTCATCTTGCAGAAGAAGAGGTTGGTGTGGCGATCGAGAGTTTCAGCCGAATTTTCTCGAAACATGACGATCACCAAGCACGGTTACAGGAAGAGCTGCGTGAATATTTGATGCAAAATTTACCCCTCGAAAGTCTTGTCCCCCAGTTAGAAACCTTAGAGGAACGGAAACTGGTGTTAAAGCTGGGGTATGAGGTGATCGCTTCCAGTGCGCGATCGCCCCACGAGCCGACGATTAACGCGGAGGAAGCCATGGCCTACGCGAAACTGGTCCGTCTGCTGGAGCTGTCCGATGAAGTCGTGCAGGAAATTGAGGACAGTGTCGATCGCGATCTGCTGCAAGGGCAAGATTGGATGACCAACATTACGGGCGATCTAGAGCAACTGGCTCGAGGCGAGGTGTAATCTCCTGGGGTAATCGGGTGTGCATGGGGTCGAAGCGGATGGTTTTGCGCCGATAGATTTGACTCAACAGTGGGGCGAGTCCCGGTGGTTGCGGTATCTTGAGAAAAGTTTGAAGCCCAGCTTGGTGTTCTGGCCTAGGCTGCGATTTTTACACGTTTTTTCAACGTTATTTTGACCTGGCTCGTGCTGTTGCCCTACGGCGCAGTGTGCGGCCCTACCATTTTGCGATCGCCCCATGACTGCCGTTAATCTCCCTGCTTCCGATCCGGCTCGCGACCCTGCGGCTCCCATTACCTCGAAGCCCCGCACCCTGGCCCACCAAAAGGCGAAGGGGCTGAAGCCCGGTAGCCCCAAGCCCGCGAAGGAGCGGTGTAGTGAGTGTGGGCTGTGCGATACCCACTACATCGCCTACGTGAAAGAGGCGTGTGCGTTTCTCAATCAGCAATTTGATGGGCTGGAAACCGCCAGCCACGGACGCCCGCGCGATCTGGAGAACGATCGCGAGCTGTATTTTGGGGTGCATCAGGAGATGTTCGCAGCTCGCAATACGCAGCCGATCGAGGGTGCGCAATGGACGGGCATTGTGAGCCTGTTGGCCTGTGAAATGCTCGAACGTGGCTTGGTCGAGGGTGTCATCTGTGTGCAGAATTCGCCCACCGATCGCTTTGGGCCAATGCCGATCGTGGCGCGAACTCCGGCGGAAGTGTTGGCGGCGAAGGTGAATAAGCCCACCCTTTCACCGAATCTGTCGGTGTTGGAACAGATCGAACAGGCGGGCATGAAACGGGTACTGGCGATCGGGGTGGGCTGCCAAATCCAAGCACTGCGGGCGGTGCAGCACGAAATTGGCTTGGAAAAGCTCTACGTCCTAGGGATGCCCTGTGTGGATAATGTTGATCGGGCTGGTTTACAAAAGTTTTTGGAAACCACCAGTCGATCGCCGGAAACCGTGGTGCATTACGAGTTTATGCAGGATTTTCGGGTTCACTTCCGCCATGAGGATGGCTCGATCGAGCTTGTGCCGTTTTTTGGTCTGAATACCAAAGAGCTCAAAGATGTGTTCGCCCCGTCGTGCATGAGCTGTTTTGATTACACCAACGGTTTGGCGGACTTGGTGGTGGGTTACATGGGAGCGCCGTTCCAGTGGCAATGGATTGTCGTACGCAATGAAACGGGGGCGGAGATGCTGGATCTCATTCGCGATCGACTCGAAACCCAGCCCGTCAGCTCCAGTGGCGATCGGAAACAAGCCGTTCAGCAAAGTATCCCGGCCTACGATCAGGGCGTAACCTTACCCATGTGGGCGGCTCGGTTGATGGGCGTGTTTATTGAGCGCTTTGGCCCCAAAGGTCTGGAGTATGCGCGATTTTCGATCGATTCGCACTTTACCCGTAACTACCTCTACACACGGCGGAATCACCCCGAGACGCTAGAGGATCACGTGCCGGAATTTGCGAAAAAGATCGTCAGTCAGTATCAGCTTCCCAAGTCCTAGGCAT
>RDYZ01000369.1 GCA_004293855.1 Oscillatoriales cyanobacterium
GGGATGGTCGGCTCCCAGTTGCCGTTCCCAGATGTCTAAGGCGCGTTGCAAGAGCGGTTCTGCTAATTCGTATTTCCCTTGCGAACGATACAATCCCGCCAAATTGTTGAGGCTGGCGGCGGTATCGGGATGGTCGGCTCCCAGTTGCCGTTCCCAGATGTCTAAGGCGCGTTGGTAGAGCGGTTCGGCTGACTCGTATTTCCCTTGGGATTTATACAAAAGCGCCAAATTGTTGAGGCTGGTGGCGGTAGAGGGATGGTCGGCTCCCAGTTGCCGTTCCCTGATGTCTAAGGCGCGTTGGTGCAGCGGTCCCGCTGACTCGTATTTCCCTTGCGCTTGATACAAACTCGCCAAACTGCCGAGGCTGTTGGCGGTAGAGGGATGGTCGGCTCCCAGTTGCCGTTCACAAATGTCTAAGGCGCGTTGGTACAGCGGTTCCGCTGACTCATATTTCCCTTGCGATTTGTACAAAACCGCCAAATTGTTGAGGCTGTTGGCGGTATGGGGATGGTCAGCTCCCAGTTGCCGTTCACAAATGTCTAAGGCGCGTTGGTAGAGCGGTTCCGCTGACTCGTATTTCCCTTGGGATTCATATAGAAAAGCAAGTTGCTGTAAAGGAGTGGCGAGCCGATAATCTTCGCCTAGTCTGAATTCATAAATTTTGATCGCTCTAGAGATTAGATTCTCATCTTGGTATTCTAAATTTCCTTTTAACAGACACTTTACAGAAATCAAGCTTGCAAGTGTATCTGCAAGATCCAAGTGTTTTTCGTCTAACAGCCTATTTCGAATATCCAAGCATTTCTTGAGTAAAGAATAAGCCTCAATGTATCTTCCCTGAGAAGCACGAATATTGGCTAAATTGTTGAGGCTGGTGGCGGTAGAGGGATGGTCGGCTCCGAAGCGGGTTTCACTTTGATCGAGGCACTGCTGATAATAGGTTTCAGCTTCGATAAACAAGCTTTGGGCTTGATAAAACCGAGCTAAACCAAGAAACGGCCAGCCGCAATCGTCATCACTGAGCAAATCGCTGTACTCCGTCGCCGCTGCCAGGTGGGGCATCGCCTCCTTCAGTTCTGCCTGTTGCGAGATCGTCACGGTTTGATCGATCTGACTTGCCACCTCCGTCATCACCCGCGCAAACGCTCGCCGCCAGTCCGTCGCCTCCGATCGCGCCGCCAACTTCACCGCGAAAAACTCCCGAATCAGCGGATGCAACCCATAACGCTCCTCACTAACCCGATCCAACAAATGCAACCGCTCCAACTCCCGCCGCGCCTGCCGTCTGGCTTTCTCGTCCAACAACAAACACCACTGTTCAACGATTGGGGGCGCTTCACCCTTGAGCCAGCGCCGTAACTTATCACGCTTGCGTTCCGGTTTTGGCGTGTCGTCCAGCTTGCAACCCGCGATCGTCCGCTCGACTAATTCCCACGGAATCGGCGCATTCGCAAACACACTTAACCCCATCGCCATCTGTTTCGCTGCGTCTGATAACCGCTGCCAACTGACATTAAACGCTACCTCGATCGGTTCGATCGCCTCGTGCAGCAAGCGCTCGGTTTTCAGTTGCTCGAAGAGTTTTGCGATCGTTAAATCCGGCTCGATCGCCAGCAAGCTACCAACCAACTCGATCGCCAACGGTAGATAACCCGACCACTTCAGCAAATCCCGCGCGATTCGTGCTTCCTGGCAAACGCGATCGCGTCCGATCCACAGCGTCAGCAACCGGATCGCCGCTAACGGCTTCAGCACCTCTAGATCAAGCCGTTCGATCCCGAGTTTTTTTGCATCCAGCTTCTCCCGCGTCGTCACGATCACCCGAAACCGCCCATCACTCGGCAAATACGGCTTCACCTGCGCCGCGTAATCCGTCACATCATCAAAAATTAACAACACCGACTCCGGCGGCACTTCCTTCGCAGGCCAGTGCGCCCAACAAAACGCCAACTGCTCCCGTAAATCACCAAACTGCGAAAAATCCACCGTCGGGAAAAACGTCGATCGGGCAAAACTCAACAACTCCAACCCCGCCCGATCGCCCGCCAACCACACCACCCCGCCG
>RDYZ01000252.1 GCA_004293855.1 Oscillatoriales cyanobacterium
GTCAGCAAACTTTGTTGCCGATCTTCTAGATGGGCTTCCGCCGTGAGCGTCAGCCGAACGGTTTGCGCTTCACTGGCTGCGACCCGCGAACGGGATTTATGCTATCCTCCACGCACGTTTTAAGTCTCCGAGTGTCCCCCGGCGACTGCTTCCAGTATAAGGTGAAAGCCGTCCTACAAGGACGGGGCTTCAGACCCAGTTTTTTGGGTCACCCGAATTAAAGATTTACGATCGTCCCAACCAACCCACAAAACCCGATTGATAGGATTGCGCTACAGGCTGACCCAGGGGTTGACCCCTCGCTCTCGGTTCACTGTTCCCGAGAACTGACGCACGGACCGCCGAGAACCTGGTGATACTGTGCGTTGCCAGGACAGCCCGACGAGTTTCGCGAGTTTGCAGCCGTCCTCTTGTCGTTTCGCCGCACCGTTCAACTCTACACCGTTCACCTCAAACCATGACCCAAACCTATCCCAACGCCACCGATCTCAGCGCCGATGACTACATTGTGTTGGGGCTTGCCACCTGTTTTGTGCAGGATGACGGCGAATTAACCGAAGTTGAAACCATCGAACCCGTCCCCTCCTCTGCCTTTGAAGCGATTTTGCAAGGTGTCCCAACCTCCTATAAGCGCCTCTCGGCCTTTGCGTTGCATACCATTTTGCCGATCGAGACGCCCGACACCTTGCACAAGCCGGATGGGTTCGAGTCTGCCGAATGGGGTAGCCAATTTATCGAGCGCTTCGCCGCTGCGGCTCGCACCTATCGCCGCAAGCCTCAAGCGACGGAACAATTGGCGATCGGTCAAAGCTGGAATCAGATGAATTACAACCTCGATCGTAAACGTATCCTCAACGCCAAACGCCGCGTCAAGCTCACCGATAACGTCAAACAGCACGCCCACACCCATAAAACGCTGTGATGTTTCTCTAAACCAGAGCCTTCAGTGCGATACAGTTACGGACAACAGGCGATCAATCGATACATGATTGTCGTGGTCGTTTCGCTGACTCCCCCCTGAATTTATGGCTAGTGTTCGCCTTCATCAGCTCTCGCAAACCTTCGATAAACAGGTTGCCATCCGGGATATCTCGTTCGAGATTCCCGATGGTGAATTTTGGGTATTGGTTGGCCCTTCGGGGTGCGGCAAATCCACGATTTTGCGATCGATTGCTGGGCTTGAACCCATCACCGCTGGCGAGATTTTTATTGGTGACATTTGTGTGAACCAGATGCCTGCTCGTCAGCGGGACGTGGCGATGGTGTTTCAAAATTACGCCCTCTACCCCCACATGAGTGTGGCCAAAAATCTGGCCTTTGGCCTCGAAATGCGTCAAACCCCACCGGCAGAGGTGCGCGATCGGGTGTCACGTACCGCGCAGATGTTGAGCATTGGGCATTTGCTCGATCGCTTGCCACGTCAACTTTCGGGGGGACAACAGCAACGGGTCGCCCTCGGTCGGGCGATTATCCGTCAGCCGCAAGTGTTTTTGTTGGATGAACCGCTCTCCAATCTGGATGCCCAACTGCGATCGGAGATGCGATCGGAGTTAAAGCTCTTGCATCAAAAAGTTGGGATTACGACCATTTACGTCACCCACGATCGGGCCGAGGCGATGACGCTTGCCGATCGGATTGTGGTTCTCAGCCAAGGCCAGATCCAACAAATTGGCACACCGGCAGAGGTGTACGATCAACCGGTCAATCGTGAGGTGGCCACATTTATCGGTGACCCACCGATGAACCTGATCGAGGCGTCCTATCGTAACGGGTTAATTTGGGTCGGATCTCGCTACTGGGGATGCTCGCAAGCCCTGCAAAATCAGCTCGTCTCGTACCGTAACCAAGCCTTTGAAATTGGTCTACGAGCTGAGGCGATTCAGCTCACCACTGCCGAGGATGGGGTTCTGGTCGCCCGCGTGAATTTGGTTGAGCCCCTAGGTCGTGAGACGTTGTTACAGGTGTCGCTATTGACTCATGGTAGTGGGGAGTCCGTCCCGATCGACTCGGAGCCGACGTTGAATATTGTGATCACCGATCGCCGATCGCTTCAGGTGGGTGAGATCGTGGGTGTCGCGTTTGAGGAGTCGAGTCTGTTTATCTTCGATCGGGCATCGGGTTCCTGTATTCATCGCCCCAGCCAGACGCCGAATCAGACGCCAAATCAGAGCCCCAATCCCAATTCCTCAACGGTTACGGCCTAAGCCTAACGTTGGTGAGGTTTGGTCAATGGCGTGAAACTCCTCACAAAACCCCTCGTCATTAATACGGAAATGCAGGGAATTAAGGGGTATGACGATGGCAGGTCAACCCCCAATCCGGGTCTGAGCAAACTAGGATAGGTGCTAAGTGTTCCCCCTGCGGAGTTTGGGTTAAACCTGCGTTGATTTTGCCTCGTTCTGCGCGATCGCGACGATCGCCCCTATGTTATGCCGTTTGCTGACTCTTCTCCCTATCTTCCTCGCGTGCGACCCTGGGCCGTGGGCTTGGTGATGGGTGCGATCGCGCTGGTTGTGGGGGGGGCGTCCTCCGTTCGATCTCAGTCGATCGCCGATCCAGCCGATCCAGCCGATCCAGAACCGACCGTTTCCCGCCCGTCCGATCCGACCATCCCGGCCAGTCTCGACCCGAACCCCGCCAGCGTGGGTGATGTTTTTCTGTTTCAAGATTTAGTCCTTGCCACGGCCTTCACCCCCGATCCCCAATATCTGCGTGGAATTGCGGGTGGTATGGAGTCGGCGGCGGATCAGGCGGGGGTCGATCGCACGCCCACCGGCCCCTGTGTGGGTCAGATTAATACCTTGCCCAATCATCGGATCTACCTGCAAAACTTCTTTGAGTCGCTGCGTCTCCGGGTCATTAGTGAAGGAGATACGACGATCGTGATTCGTGGACCCGGTGGAACCTGGTGCAATGACGATTACGATGGAAGGAACGCCGGAATTGCAGGGCAATGGCTCGCCGGAACCTATGAAATTTGGGTGGGTTCCTACGATGCCGCGACGTTCTCGCCCTACGAACTCGAATTCTCCGAAGTGATCCTGCCCCGATCGACCCGCGATCGACCCGCGATATTTCGTCGCTAATTTCTCGAACCACACGTCCACAGCGCACCAACCACACGCATGACTGCGATGAAAGCACAGGTTTACCGAGGCGCACAGCAGCTTTGTTTTGAAGATATCGACCCGCCGGATCTAGATCCCGGTGATGTCCTGGTCCAAGTGGTCGCGACCGGTATCGCCCCCCAGGATATTAATCATTGTGCGGCGACGGTGGGCGAGTGGCCGCGTATTTTTGGGCGGGAGATTGTCGGGACGATCGCACGCTGTGACCAAACCGTGCAGGGTTGGGCCGAGGGTCAGCGAGTGGCGGTTCGATCGCGCGTGCCGTGTTTGCAGTGTGATGATTGCACCAGCGAACGCTTTTCGGCCTGTACGGGCTATCGATCGCAGATTACGACAGCGGGTTTGATTCCCAGTGGTGGCGGTTTTGCGGAGTTTGTCCGGGTTCCGAAATATTTGGTTGACCGGGGAGGGCTCTGGGCGATTCCGAGTTCGGTGAGTTGGGACCAGGCGTTGTTTCTCGATCCGGTGCAACGGTGTCTCGGGGCGATCGCACGGGCGGATCTCAAACCCGGTCAGCTTGTTTGGATTCTTGGGGCCGGTTCCCTCGGATCGATCTTGGCCTTGATTTTGCATCGTTTCGGGATTCGCACCGTGATTACGGACATGAGCCCGGAGCGGCTCGATCGTGCCCGAGATCTGAATGCTGGAACCGTCATTCCCAGCGTCTACGACGATCTACACACCAAAATTCAATCCTTTACCAATAGCAAAGGCGCAGACGCTGCGATCATCACAATTCCCACCCGCCATTGTTTGCACCATGCGATCGATGGCACACGTCGCGGGGGCAAGTTGATTTTGCTCTGTGATGATCCGTTTAATCGGATGCAGTCGATCGATCCCTGTCTGTTTTCCCGCCGTGAGTTAAGTTTGAGCGCTGGGTTTACCCTCGCGGTACGTCAGCGCTATTTAGCTGAGGAGTTGATTTGTGATCGGCGTTTACCCCTCGCCCAGACGATTTCCCATCGCTATGCCCTCAAAGATTTACCGATCGCGATCGATCAGGCGATGGCTGAAGTTACCGATACGGTGAAGTTGGTCGTTTATCCGCAGATGGATTAACGATCGTCTGCCCTTATCCGCTGCGGCGGGGTTCTGCAACACGTCGTGCGTTGCTTCACCACCCCTCAAGCCTGCGGCTATGGGCGGAGCCCTACGACGGATCGTAGACGCGCCGAGCAAGAGCAACAGCACGGGTTAGACCGATTACCACCGATGACCAAGGTGGCGTCCTAACGATGATCAAGACCGATCGCCTGGTCGATCCGCTCCAAACCGTGGGCATCGAGCCGATCCAGCAAACCTTGCATGATCCGTTTTGCCAGATTGGGGCCTTCATAAATCCAGCCCGTGTACACCTGAAGTAAGCTCGCCCCTGCGGTGAGTTTCTCCCAGGCATCCGCCGCCGTGAAGATTCCCCCCACGCCAATAATCGGCAAGGTTCCGTTCGTGGTGCGATAAATATGGCGGATCACCTCGGTCGATCGCGCCTTGAGCGGCGCACCCGCCAAGCCACCCGCTTCGTCGGCGATCGGCTTGCCGGTGGCGGCGATCGTCTGAGTTTTGAGATTGTCACGGGAGATGGTGGTATTGGTGGCGATAATACC
The DNA here is from genome assembly GCA_004293855.1 of Oscillatoriales cyanobacterium. GTDB lineage: Bacteria > Cyanobacteriota > Cyanobacteriia > Cyanobacteriales > Geitlerinemataceae > RDYZ01. The sequence goes on from RDYZ01000252.1 coordinate 4,736, forward strand.
GGCCAGGTCAAATTGTTGGGCGAGGTTGACCACATCGTCGATCGCCTCCCAGGACAAATCCGGAGCAATCTTGACTAGAATGGGCTTAGATTGGGTGCATTTGGCTTGAAGTTGAGAATTCGCCGAGTCGTCAGCGGGCTGGCGATTGGGTTTCAGGGTTGTATTTACCGTTTTGTTTACCGTTTGCAGGGTGTCAAAAATACGCGCGAGCCGATCGGGATCTTGGAGCGATCGCAAGCCCGGTGTATTGGGTGAGGAAACATTCACGACAAAGTAGTCACCAAAATCGTGGAGTTGCTCAAAACTTTGGCGGTAGTCCTCTGCGGCATCGTCGAGTTCGGTGATTTTTGATTTACCCAGGTTGACCCCGATCGCGATCGCGCGATCGGTTGTGGTGTTGTCCGCGTGTCCCACCCGAGCCAAGTTGCCCGCCATCGCAGCGGCACCTTGGTTATTAAAGCCCATCCGGTTGAGGCTAGCCGCATCGTCAATCAGACGAAACATGCGCGGCTTCGGATTTCCCGATTGGGCGTGCCAGGTTGCGGTTCCTAGCTCCGCAAATCCAAACCCAAACCCCCCCCACAGTTGACCCACTTCGCCGTTTTTATCAAAGCCTGCGGCCAAACCGAGGGGATTGCGAAATCGTATGCCCCAAAGGGTTTGGGCAAGGCGTGGATCGTCGAAGTTATAGCTGTGATAGAGCCGATCGCAAACCCAGTGAAAACCGGGCTGCTGCGATCGTTGGGAGAGGTTCGCCAAGATCCCGATGAATTGGTTGTGCATCCATTCGGGATCAGCCTTTAATCCCGAAAAGAACAACGGGCGAACGAAGTTTAAATACAGATCCATGGTGAAAGGATTGAATGCTCACAGGAAGCGGTCAAGGAATGAACAAACGCTGATGGTGCAGCGTCCACTCTCTCACGTCACCTTAGCGTGATGGAGCGGTCTGTTGGCTGTCGTTGTCGTGGATTCGCTGACGACCGTGATGGTTTGGGCTCGGGGGTTTGGGCTTGCGGGGTTGGGCTTGCGGGTTCAGCGATCGTCATTGCGATCCCGTACCGTCCTGATCCTCCCGGCCATCCCGGCGTGAGACCCCTCCGTTCTGTATCCAGGGAATCTACTGGGTTATGCCTTTGTTTGGGTGTAACTGGTTTCAGCATCGTACCGGTCTATTGCATCACTTACCATGAATGACGAATCGATCGTCTCTCCACTGCCCTCTGCCCTCGCCGCCAACAACGATTTGACGCTGGATTTGGGGCGAGTTCTTCAGCGTTTGCGCGTGACAGACGGTACCGAAATGCTCGTCAAGGTGGTCATCGACTTCCTGCGCGATCAGTTTGCACGCTGCCCGTTGATCTGGCTGGGGCTATACGATCGGCGTACCCACAAAGTTACCGGTAAAGGCGGTGTTTTGCCCAGCGATAATCGCCGTGCGTTGCGTCACTCCTTTGGCTTGATGGCCGGTGACACCCTCGAGCAAGTTGTGGTGCAGCAGCGTCCGATCTACATCGCCAACCTACAGCGGGAAAAAAATGCGGGCGATTGGAGCCGTGCTGCGCGACAGGCGGGGATTCAAAGTGCGTTTGTTTTGCCCGTCGCCTCACGCAAAAAATGTCTGGGTCTGGTGGTGCTGGGTTCGGAGCAGATGGGCTTTGAGTTGGATATCCTCGAAACCACGCAACTGTCGATTGTTTTGGGCGAATTTGCCAATATTTTGGCCCTACGCGAGCTAGAAGAGCTGCGTATCCAGGCGCAACATCCCCATACGGTGCTGCTAACCGCGATGCAGCATCTCCAACGATCGGACCCCTTTGGACGGTGTATTGAGCGGGTGCTGGAAGAGGTACACCAATTTATCCGACCCACACAAACGCAACTGTATTGGATCGATCGCGATCGTCAATGTTTTGTGCGTCACGAGCTCGCCATTACCTTGGAAGGGCGAGATTTTCCCAGTTGGATCGATACCGATCGGGCGGTTCCACTGCCACTCGATCTGGTGGCCGATTTTGAATCATCCGGTTTGCTGATCTCCGCGTTTGCCGGGTTTCACGATCATTTGCTCAAAAATCAACCCGTTGCGATCGGTGAATCCTATTCCTCCCTATCCAGCGCGGATACGGGCAAACTGATGTTTCACCTCAAAGCGCGATCGTTACTCGCGGCTCCCCTGTGGCATCACCAGGGCGATCGGGGTGAACTGCTCGGCTTTTTAGCGGTAACGGCTCACCTGGCCCGGATGTGGACTAAGGACGAACAGCAATTTTTACACGGGGTCTCCCGCAGTATTGCGCTAGCCACCTCGGCACACCGGGCAACCCGCAGTTATCAACAACTTCAGCGGAATCACACGGCAACCCTAGCCCTCGCAGAAGCCAGCCACCACCTACAGGAGCGGACATCCCCGCCACCCACCCACGCCACGGCCCTGGAGACTCCGATTAATTTTGAGGCGATCGCCACTCAACTGTGCACCCACCTCGCGGTTCAACAGGTGGCCATTCTTCAGCGGGACCCAACCCAGGACACCTTTATAGTGGCGTTTCAGCGATCGCCCGCCGGATCATCCCTGCCGTCCCCCTTGCCGACCCTGAGCCTGATTGATTATCAACTTCTAGAACGCAGCACCCAGGCCATCGCCCTCGAGGACATTGGCCTGAGTCTCGGGGGAACCTTCAACGCGGCATACCCTGCCCCGAGTCGCCATAATCACGATATTGATGTGCGCTTTAGTGCATGGCAACCCCACTTTGCGGCGGCGGGCTGGACGGCGATCGCCCTTTGTAATGTCCACCGGGGGAAACCGCCTGAATTCTTGATTGTGGTTGGCTCTCCTCAACCCTCCCCCTGGCCTGCCTCAACCCTGCGTCTCTTGGAGTGGGCAGGCCAGCAGATCGCGACTCAGATTGATCGCATTCAGGTTGATCACAGTAATCATGAACTCCAAACCGCACTGACCACCATCGTTCAGGGGATGTCGGATCTGCAACAGCATCCGCTCGCCGATACGACGGAACGAGCCATCTTAAAGCGGGTGTGTCATTGGCTGGAGGCTGATTTTGTGGCGTTATTGCAGCTTCCCAAGGCCGCCGATCGTCCTATGGCACGGGTCGTTTACGCAACCGGTAGCCACGATCGCCCACCGCCGATCGCCCCCGGTCTCACCATTCCGCTGGAGAACGATCGGTTGATCCAAGACAGCATCAGCAGCCAGGGCTTTCTGGGTCCACTGGCCGTGGCGGAACTCTCCGAAGCAACCCGAAGCTGGCTAGGAACCTCCTTGGTCGGTCACATTTATCTATTGGCCTTGCGTCCCGATCCAGATAGCCCCGCAAGCGGCCTATTTATCGCCGCAGACCGAGGCCAACGGTGGGACGATCGGCGGTTATCCCCGGCCCGCCTGCTCCTGGAGGCTCTCGCTCAGGCAGAACGCAGCGATCAAATCCTGAATTTACTACACACCAAACGGCACACCCTCGAACCGCTCAACTGGTACAAGCACCGTCAACTCGAATCACTCTATTGGACCTTGGGAACCGCCGGTCGCCAGATCGAGCGCCTGGTTAATCAGCTTGAGGTGAACCCTGGCGGTGAAACCAGCCGTACGATCGAAGTGGAGCGGGAACAGCTTTACGGTCAGCAAACCCTACGGGTCCTCGGTGAAAATCTCGAGAGCCTGAAGACCCGTCTCCAGCAAGAGCAATGGCAGCTCAGCTTTGCGAGCGAACCGGTTTCCCTGGTCTCCCTGCTCAAGCGTGTTCTGGAACGCTGCGATCCGATTCTCAAAAAACGTCAGCTTTGGCTCCAGGTGCATCGAGAGGGAAACACCATCGTTCAGGGCGATCGTCAAAAACTGGAACTGATTTTTTACGAATTACTCACCTGGGCCTGTCAGCGATCGGCGATCGGTGGGCGACTCGATATCTGGTATCGACCCATCACACTGGAGGCTCACCCCAATACGCCACTACTCGAATTGGCGATCACGGATTCTGGTGTGATCGATACACACCTAATTGAGATCTTTCACCGTTCTCTCAATCCCCAACAGACCTACAATCTCGCGAGTCTCACAACCCCCGAACTCGATCGTCCACCGGGGATTTATCTCACGGTCTATCATCGGATCATGACTGCGATGGGGGGCTATTTCAACCTAGATGCGATCGACGATGGTCGGGTCGTGACGCGCTTGCTAATTCCACTGATCGAAGATGAATCGCGCACCCTACTCCTCTCGAATGATCCGCCGTAATCATCACCGATCTAATCCACTCCATCCTATTTCATGATTCCAATAACATCGCCAACTAACGTCATATCTTCACCCACCATAGAGACTCAACACTTCCAGTTGATTGCTAAATCAGGCAGAGAAATACAATTTTCTGCGATCGCCTTCATAGCAGTCGAAATCATGGTTACTTTTGGGAGGGTGCAACCAAACGAGAGAGCAGAACATCACCTTTATCTTGTAAAATCTCCGCTTGATAACCCGTCAAATCAGCCAAGTTTTGGATAGCTTCAGTACTGGGCTGAAATACTAAAGTTTCTCGTCCTAGTTCCATCTGATTTTGGATTGCACTGATATCAGCGTCATTGAGTTTTTTTAAAGATGGTACAACTAATAATTGTGTTTGAGAATCAAGATAATAGCTAAGGGTTAAAAGATTCACTCCTTGCTTTGATGTCGTAAAGACAATTGGCTGATTCGCCGATCTGATATCTTCAATTACATCCCATAATGGAAAATCATAACCCTTTGACCAGCTTATCTTTTCAGTAACAGTTTGATAACTGGACTCCAAACTCAACACACAGAGGAGAGCCCACATCATGATCGCACTTTTTTTTAAGATTGGGTTGCGTTTGTAGAAAAGAAAAAAGGTTAGACCAAGTTGTAACGAGAGAAGAATAGGAGTGTAGTATCGAAGAATATTTCCCAGAGTTTTACCGAGGACAGAAGTCGGCAAAACAAAGAAAAATACTGGAGCTAAGAATAGACAAATGAGAAATAAATCTATGTTCTGATGGGATTGATATTGATTCTTCTGGTGCGATCGTAGTAAGGCTTTGAG
>RDYZ01000370.1 GCA_004293855.1 Oscillatoriales cyanobacterium
CAAGGGCTACACCCAGGAGGAAATCGCCAGCCAACTGAACGTACCGATCGCCCAAATTTACCGTCTCCGAGAAAAAATTAGCTATCACGCCATTCGTGTTTTTGCCCTCAAGCAAGCGCCCGAACTGGTATCAAGCTGGTTGAAAATTTCCCTCCAGGAACACCGCCTGGGTCTGACACCCGCACAATGGACGCAGTTTTATCATCGCCTGGACAACCACCAACGGGACGTCTTAACCCGTTTGCAAGCGGGCCGCACCCCAGAATCGATCGCCACAGAATTTTCCTTAAAAACAAACCAAATTGTGCTCGATTGGAGCAAGTTGTATCTACTCGCCCAAAAAATTCGCAATAGCTCTAGCTCGACAACATCCCAACCCCCCAACCCCGAGCATCGGGCCAAGGCCACATGATCCCGACGTCTAACAACCTCACAGGCAGGAGCCGAATCAGGCTGCTGTTGGGGTTGATCTGCACACCCAAGGCAGACCCTCAACCGTTAGACTAAAAGCATGAAGGATCGAGGCACGAAGACCATTCGATTGAACGCATCTACGTTTGGGAGTCCCGCCTAATCAACGTTGCGGCTCTGTTGCCTTGTTATTGAGCCAATGTTGACCATAGGCAGCGGCTTAAAACCACCGTTTGGAATCATCCCCATCGCGCCAACTCCGCGCATGACGCATTTGACACATTTATCGCCCTGTTTGATTGACTGTGCGGCTTGTGATCCAATGCCTTGGTAAAACGGATAATACAACGATGGAATGAGCCTGACCCCTCTTCCTTCAATGATTAGAGGAGTAGCTCTCATGGACTCCGATCGGATTCTGGCACTGATTGATAGTGTCTTGCCGTTTGAGGTTTGTCTGTACTATCGGGTCATTCCGCTCAAAGTGACACCGGACCGAGTGCACCTCGGTATGGTTGAGCCAGACGATCGCATCGCGCTTGACTACCTAAACCAACTGTTTCAGCATGTTGGCCGTACCGTCATGGCCAAGACCATTTCTGTGGAGGCGCATCAGTTTGTGATGTCGTCGTATCTGAATCACACCAACCAACGACAAAAGGAAGAGAACTACACCCCACCCCCTTTAAATTGGCTGAAGTCTGTCCGCGATCAGGATGATGCTCAGAGTGAGGCGAGGAATCGCGACCTGATCGCCCGTTCTGAGCCCGTGTCGGCTCCTGATGCATCTCTATCCCAGAGTTTGCCCCCGGACGACGACCTCAAACTCTTTGAAATTGCGCCAGAGCCGCCGCACCTGCCGGTCTCGATGTTGGTGATGTTACCGCCCGATCGGCTGCTGCCCGCCCTGTTGGCTCAAGTGCTTTCGAGTGGCATTGGTCGGCTCTTTTTCGAGCGACGGGAAAAACATGGATCGATCGTCTACAGTCAGGACGGGGTGAGGCAATCGGTGCTGGATTCACTGCCGATCGATTTATTCCAAGATACGCTCGATCGCCTGAAGCTTTTTATGGATCTGGATGGGGTTCCTCGACCAGACACTTCGACCCAGCCGAAGGATCAGCAAGAGAGTGATAGCGAGTTTCTCTATCGCGATGAGCGGGTGTTGCTGCGGCTGCGTGTGATGCCGGGAAATTATGGCGAAGAGGCCACCTTGCAAGTTCTGCGCGGTAAAGCGATGGAATTTTATCAAGAGAAAAAGTTAGAGGAGTGGAGCCGTGCGGCTAGGAGTTCGGCGAAGCTGCTTAAATTTCTCGTCCGAAAAATTCGATCGGCCTATCTCCATCGCGCTCCGCGTACTGGGCATCCGCTCACGTTTCTACCCCAGCTCGAACATCTCCTCGATCAGCTTGAAACCGAAATGGAAGAGTGGTCACAAGGTCTCACCACGGATTCACCGTCTCAGGAGATCGACACAGCGGAGACTCCGCCCGCCAATCCGGCCAATCCGGCCAACCCAACAACCAACCGATCGTCCACGATCGACACCATTTCCCGTCGCCTTAGACGTTAGAACGAAGACTGGTAATCGCATCGGCTCCGATCGCCACCGCTGCCACACTGGCCGTCACCGCTCGTAAAACGCGACAGCC
>RDYZ01000253.1 GCA_004293855.1 Oscillatoriales cyanobacterium
TGTGGCTTGCGGCAACGACGCTGGAGCAGTTGGAGCAGCTCGATCGCCGATGGCAACAATTTGTTAGCGATCGAACCTCGCGCTTATCCTGCCCCACGACGATCGCCCCCCAGGTGGCAGAGGACGCCATCCAGCCCCACTTTGTCACCACCCAGGCCAACTACGAAGCGATGGTGCGTCGTGCCAAAGATTACATCCGGGCTGGGGATATTTTCCAGACCAATTTATCGCTGCGCTTTAGCCACGCCACCACCGCCACCGGCTGGGCCATCTATCAAGAACTGCACCGCATCAATCCCTCACCCTTTGCCAGTTATTGGAAAACACCGTGGGGCGAGATGGCCAGTTGTTCACCGGAGCGGCTTGTGAAACTGACCGATCGCCGTGCCGAAACTCGTCCGATCGCAGGCACACGGCCACGGGGATCAACCGCCGACACCGACGCCGCCTACGCCCAGGAACTCCTCGCAAACCGCAAGGAAAATGCCGAACATGTGATGCTGGTCGATCTCGAACGCAATGACCTCGGGCGAGTCTGTACCTGGGGAAGTGTGGCGGTCGATGAACTGTTAGTGATCGAACGCTACAGTCATGTGATGCATCTGGTCAGTAATGTGGTGGGAGAGTTGGCCGCCAATCGTGATGCGATCAATTTGGTGGCGGCGATGTTTCCCGGCGGCACCATCACCGGGTGTCCCAAGGTGCGGTGCATGGAGATTATTGAAGAATTAGAACCCGTGCGGCGTAGTTTGTTTTATGGATCGTGCGGTTATCTCGATCGGCGGGGTCGGTTGGATCTCAACATTTTGATTCGGACATTGCTCAAAACAGGGGATACGGTCTGGGGTCAGGTCGGGGCGGGGATTGTGGCGGATAGCGATCCCACTCGGGAATGGTTTGAGGCCCTCTCTAAGGCCAAGGCACAATTGGCCGCGATCGCCACCGTCCAGCAGCCCTAACCCACGAAGCGCGGGCAAGCCGGTTATGATGAAGGCGAAATCATTAAGAAACATTAACCCCTGTAACGTATGCCCGTTACCCCAACCCCCCTCGATCGTCTGAAAACCACGGTCAAGGACAAGCTGCTCCTCGGCAACGAGCCGACCCCTGAACTCATCGCCATTTTATTGGTGTACTTTGTTCAGGGCATCCTCGGTTTAGCCCGCCTTGCCATTAGCTTTTTCCTGAAAGATGACCTCGCCCTCAGTCCAGCGGAGGTCTCCGCCCTGCTCGGCGTCGTCGCCCTGCCGTGGATGATCAAACCGCTCTTTGGGTTTCTCTCGGATGGGCTCCCCCTGTTCGGTTACCGACGGCGAACCTATCTGGTTTTGGCGGGACTCCTCGGGACGATGGCCTGGATTTCCCTCGCCACGATCGTCGATAAACCCTGGCAAGCCACGATCGCGATCGCCCTCAGTTCCCTCTCGGTCGCCGTGAGTGATGTCATCGTCGATTCCCTCGTGGTCGAACGAGCGCGGGTCGAATCCCAAAGCAATGCCGGAGCGTTGCAATCACTCTGTTGGGGAGCTTCGGCGATCGGGGGCATTATTACCGCCTACCTAAGCGGAGCTTTGCTCCAGCAGTTCGGCATTCACAGCATTTTCCTGATTACCGCCACCTTTCCCCTGATCGTCTCCGCCGTTGCCGGGTTGATCGCCGAGTCACCCACCGACGATCGGGCCGACTTTTCCCAAGTCAAACAGCAGGTGGTTCTCCTCAAAACCGCCATCAGCCAAAAAGCCATTTGGATGCCCACCCTGTTTCTCTTTCTCTGGCAGGCGACCCCCTCCGCTGATTCCGCCTTTTTCTTCTTCTCGACCAATGAACTTGGCTTTGAGCCGGAATTTCTCGGACGGGTGCGGCTCGTCACCAGCGTGGCCTCCCTGATCGGGATCTGGATGTTTCAGCGCTTCTTTAAAGCCGTGCCGCTGCGTCGGATTTTTGGCTGGTCGATCGTTATTTCCGCTGGCCTGGGTCTCACGGCCTTGATTTTGGTGACCCACGCCAACCGCGCGATCGGGATTGACGATCGCTGGTTCAGCCTCGGTGACAGCCTTGTGCTCACCGTCGCCGGTCAAATCGCCTTTATGCCCGTCCTTGTTCTGGCCGCGCGGCTGTGTCCACCGGGCATCGAAGCAACATTATTCGCGCTCCTCATGTCCGTGTTCAACATTGCCGGAGCCGTTTCCCAGGAACTGGGCGCAATCCTCACCCATTGGATGCACATCACCCCCGACAACTTCGAGCAGCTTTGGTTATTGGTACTCGTCACCAATCTAACGACCTTACTGCCGCTCCCCTTTGTCCATTGGCTTCCGAGCGAAGACGATGAAACCCCATCCTTGCCCTACCCGCAGCTCGAACCCGTTCCCGAACTCGAGCGAGTTTAGGCCGATCGGGCCCGCCTCTCATCACCGTCATGGCAGTTCAGAGGACGGCGGGATCAAGCATCGGTGAAGTCCGTTCAAGCATTCGCGAAACATCATTCAACGCGTGGTGCATACACAACGGACATAAATCCCCCATTGTCGTTGACCGTCAATGATGGATACACCGCAGACGCGCCATCTTGGAAGGCTAGAAATCCAGAGCGCTGAAAAGATTGAGATAAATGTTGATCTGAAAGCCAGGTTGAAGTCCAGTATTTTGACCTGGATTTTTTATGAATTGGTATACATTCTCCTCAGAACTGTGACCTAGATAACGAATTACACCACATCAAACTCACGTTCGTTTTACCTGATTTTAAAATTCAACAGGCTTCTTATCGGGATTAAGTTATGCATGATACATATTGCTAATTGAAGGGAAATGAGGAGCGGGGAAACCTATCGATAACTCCTGACTTCTTTCTGACCAAATTCAGGAATTAGGTTATGTTCGAGTGAAATTATTAATGTGATTGAAACAATCAATTCCAGCCAAACGTCTCAACTTCAATCGAAGCGTAACGATCGCTGAATTGCTACCCAGTCCCAACCCAAGCGGACAGCACAGGTCAACCCCTGAACCGAACCCATCAGTCCGGAATCAGGACCCTTGAGTGAATGCGATCCGCTTCACCATCACCTCCTGAAACCCCGATGATTCTTGGTGATGCTAGGACTCCGTTGGGTGTTTTCAGTCCTGCTACAGTTTATTCCCATCTACTCCCATGACCTTACAACCGACCTACAGCAACGTGATGGAAGCACTCGTAATCGAAGCACTGGAACATCGGTTAGGCGAGTTGCCGATCGAACACCGGACGCGCTGCGACCTGAACGACGCGATCGCCTACGCTCTCAATCGGTTACCCGCTGTGTACACCACCAATGAATTGATGTGGACACGCCAACGCGATCGCCTCCGCCATAGTATGGGCGACCTGATTATGGAAGCTGCGGTTTGGGGTTTGGAACGTGCCTGTCAGCCGCGATCGCGACTAGCCTCCTAGGGGCGGGTTTGGCTGGGTGGCGACACCTCGCCTCGCCTCCGTATATTTGGCGCAAACCCTGGAAAACTTCTTCAAAACTTCACAAAAACTCGCGTGTTTCTACGATGTCATCAGGGTAAGTGATCGGCTTAATCTAGAGACAGGGTGAAACATCTAGTCGTATTTTTGTTCCAAGCATTACCAGATCTTAATCTCTGAATGCACGTGGCGGCTACGTTTAAATCTGCTAAAGCTCGTCAGGTGTCTGCAACAGATGATACTTCTTCTGAGTTAAACGTGCATGAAATCCTGGGGAGTATGACAAAAAACAAGATCTTAAATCAGAACAGGTCTATTCCAAAATCGGTAATGTCTCAAGTATTTGGTCGGTGTCGATTTTTTACTAGCCGTTGGTGTCGCTGATACTGACTGTTACGATGGTAACTGACCATCCAGTCGCGTTAATTCTAGGCTAGGTTCGCCTGTTTGGAAGATTCTTTAAATCAGCTTCCATAACATCAATGGGTTGACGATCGGCAAGGCCGTCATACTCCGTGTTGGAGCCCTACTTTTGCCGTCAATGGCTCATGGATTGAGTTCCACCCGAAGGGTTTTAGGTCGGCCTTTATGGGATGCAGCATTACAAAAAACGTAGTTTTGGCTCTGTTGGCCGCTATTCCCTCCTGTTGCGACTTGACAAAGGTGATTGTCACACGATTGGCGGATGATGCTGGGGATGACCTGAATGATTAAACATGGCCCTAAGGGATGATAGGAATCTGGTTTAAAGATTGCCTGTTGTTTGCTCTACCACTTGCACAACGCTAAAGAACTTTCTGAGCTTTATGGTTTCAACGACGTCAATCGTATCCACCAAAACTCGGACGCATCCGTCGATCGACTCGCCGATCAAGCGTACGATCGACATTATCGGAAGCTGTATCGGTTTGGCTCTGTTGGGAGTTTTCCTGATCCCCATTGCTGTGGCGATCGCGATCGATAGTCCGGGGCCGGTATTTTATTCCCAAACACGGCATGGATTGTATGGACGTCCATTTAAAATTTGGAAATTTCGTTCGATGGTGGTTCAGGCCGATCGACAGAAAAGCCGGATTGCCAACGAAAATAAGGGTCTGATGTTTAAGAATAAGCGTGATCCACGGGTGACCCGCGTGGGTAAGCTCTTACGCAAGACGAGTATTGATGAGTTTCCCCAGTTTTGGAATGTGCTGATGGGGGATATGAGCCTCGTGGGTACTAGACCGCCGACGTCGGATGAGGTCAAGCATTATTCTTTGCGCCACTGGCAACGTTTGAATGTGAAGCCCGGTATTACGGGAGAATGGCAGGTGCATGGCCGATCGCAGGTCAAAAGTTTTGAGGATGTGGTGGAGCTTGACCTCCGGTATCAACGCCGCTGGACTCCGATGTACGATCTCGTGCTAATTTTCAAAACGGTTTACGTCATGCTGTTTGATCGGAGTGGCGCCTACTAGGATCAGTTGGGTTCTAGGTCTCGGAGGGTAGGCTGGGGGGTTGGGCGTCGCGTTCTTGGCGTTGTCGTCGTTCGGCTTCGCTGATGTAGCGATGGAACGGCGATCGGGCATTTAACCAGTAGGTTTCCATCAAGCCTTTGCCTTTCACATCCACCATGCCCCGAGGTTCGCACAGATACCGGCCTTTTAAGCACTTGTAAAGGGCGGCTGAAATTTGAATGCGATCGGCTTCTCCGGAGGATTCCATGCGGCTCGCAACATTCACCGTGTCACCCCACAGATCATAGATAAACTTACTGGTGCCGATGACCCCTGCCACGACGGGGCCAACGTGAATGCCGACCCGAATCGCAAAGTCGCGATCGAGTTCTTGCCGTAATTCATGGATGGCCTGCTGCATATCCAGGGCCATTTCGGCGATCGCTTCAATGTGGTAGGCATTTTCCATCGGGATACCCCCGGCGACCATGTAGGCATCACCGATCGTCTTGATTTTTTCGAGTCCGTGGAAGGTGGCCCGCCGATCAAATGCGGTAAAAATACGGTTGAGTAAGTCCACCAGGGCGATCGGCTCAAGTTCTGCGGATAGGGGGGTAAACCCAACGATATCGGCGAATAAAATGGTGGCTCGATCGAAATGTTTGGCGATCGAACCCCGATCAACTTTTAACCGTTCGGCGATCGGTTTGGGCAAAATATTCAGCAATAATTCCTCTGAACGTTCCTGTTCAAGGCGGAGCGCTTCCTGGGCTTCCCGTCGCACCGTAATATCGTCCAGGACGCCCAGAATGCCGATCACCTGACCATCCCGATCGTGAATCGGCAACTTATTAATATCGAGCCAAATTTTCGTGCCATCCTCACCCGGTTTGAACTTCACGGCTTCGATGTGTAGCTCTGGGGTATCGGTTTCCATGATCCGTTGATCACGCTGACGAAATTCTTCGGCGAGATCGGGAGGTAGCAAATCAAAGTCCGTTTTGCCGATCGCCTCCTCGGGAGACGCCAAGCCCGCCGCCTCCGCCCAGTGGCGGTTACAGCCTTCAAACACCAAATCGGTATTTTTCCAAAAGACCTGCTGCGGAATATTGTCGAGAATCATCCGCATATACGCCTCGTTCGCGCGAAGTTGCTTTTGTTTCTCGCGGAGTTCCGTCATGTCGCGGAAAAACCAAATGCGCCCGTAATACTCGTTATTGCGATCCCAGTCCACACGGTTCAGCTCCGAATACAGCGGGCTGGAATAGCGCTCGAAGGCACGACCATCGATCAGATCGATTTCATCCCGGCTGGTGTCGTACCGAAATTCCTGAAGGTAGGCAAGGGTGGCGCTAAATTCATTGGGTAGGCGAAGCTGAGCGCAAATCGCCTGAAGGACGGCAGCGGTTCCCTGCTCAAACAGCTCGGGGGCAAGGTTCCAGAGGTCGAGTAGGCGCTGATTGTGGGCGCAAATTTCACCCCGCTCATCGAAGACGAGGATACCGTCGAGGGCGGCTTCCCGCTGGGCGTGGAGTTCGGCGTGGCTGCGGTGGAGTTCGGTGATGTCTTCGGCAATACAGAGCAGATAGGCGATCGCACCGTGTTCGTCGCGGATGGGAACTTTGGAGGTGCGTAGGGTCATGGTTTGGCCGATCGCGTTGGTGAAGGGCTCGGCTTCGATCGCGACAATCGTGCCCTGTTCGACAGTTTTAAGGTCGTGGTCGCGAAATAGTTCGGCTTGGTCGGGTTGGTAGAGTTCGGTGACGGTTTTGCCTTGGATCGCCTCACGCGATCGTCCCGAGATTTTTTCGTAGCCTTGATTGAGGGAAATGATGCGAAAGTCATCGCGCACATCTTTCACAAAAACGGCCAGCGGTAGGTTTTCGATAATGCTGTCAAGAAACTGTTTGGACTGACGCAGCTCGATCGCCAAACGACGGCGATCGGTAATATCGATCGCCGTTGCCAGCAGACAGGATTCACCATCCAGATCAATTTTGGTGGCGGACAATAGCACCGTTAGCAGCGTGCCGCTCGGGGTGCGGAATTCCACTTCTTCGGTGTTAATTTCGTCGCCCTGTTCCACCTGTACCACCAGTTCAAGCCGTCGGTTGAGGTCACTCCAGAGCCCAAGTTCTAACTCACTCCGACCGATCACCGCCGCCCGATCGCCCAGCTCGAACAGGTGCAGAAAACTCGCATTAATTTCTAGAATTTGACCCGTTTTCTGGGAGACGATCGCGCTCGGCGTGGGTGATGCCTGAAAAATCGAGGCGAAACGCTCCTGCGATCGGCTGAGGGCGTCCGTCCGTTCCGCGACCCGACCTTCCAAACGATCCAAGGCGTGCTGAACCTGACCTTGCATGGTTTGAAAGGCTCGCCTGAGGGTTTCAATTTCACGAATGCGAAGACGTGACGCACGGGTTTCAAGAACCTGCGGGTCGAGGCGTCCCGAAGCAATGCCTTGGGTGGCTTGACTCAGGCTTAAAATCGGGCGACTAATGCTACGACCCAGGATGGTTCCAGCGGCGATCGAGAGGACTAAGACCACACCGCAAAGGATGATCGTTTGGTTGGTTTGGGCGTCAATCTGGTCGAGAAAGTCCGCCTCTGGCACGATCGTCACGAGTAGCCAATCGAGTTCTAGGGAGGGATCGAGCGCGACCACCTGTAGAAAGTAGCGATCGCCATCCAGAACGATCGATCCGTGTTGCCGATCGGACACAGTCCGCAGGGTGATGCCCTGGCGTTTGCTGGCCTGGAGGATACGATCCAGATGGGGAAATTCCGCCATCGTGCGGCGGGTGAAGGTTCCATCCGTCCCCTCGGTGATCATCCGATCGCCGTCGGAACTGGCGATCGGATTGTGACTGCGACGCTCGATGAGATACACCTCGCCACGTTCGCTGATCGCCGCGTTCTGCAAAAAACGATCGAGCGCATCCAGTCTTAACTCCGTCCCCACCACACCGATCGTGCGACCCGCCAGATCACGCACGGGCTCAGCTCGCATAATGCCCAGCTTTTGGGTATTAAACATCGAGTAGACGGGACTCCAAATCGCCCGATCGCCTGCGATGGCTTCCGTATACCAATCGCGGGTCGTCAGGTCAAAGTCGGAGGTGCGATCGATCTCCACCCCAGGGGAACCATCGGGCTGATAGCGAGACTGCACCAGATCATTGCCCGTGTCCTCGCCCGTGTTCTCCGTGGCTTGGGTGATCACCAGTTCATTCCGCTGGGAGACCGATCGCCCCACCCCCAGAAATTCACGCCGCCCCTCCTGGGTTGCAAATTGAATCGTATCGAGCATCGGATGCAATTCGAGCTGTTGCGCAAACAGGCGAGCCATCGCCGCCGTATTGTTCACGTCTAGCAGATTCAGCTCGATCGTCCCGCGCATGGTTTGATTGACCAGGATCGGGCGCTGGAGGTGCTGTTTAATCTCCGTTTGGAGCTGATCGGCAGAGGCGATGAGCAATCGATCCGCCAGATCATTCACAGCATCCTGTCCATTCCGAAATGACAGCCAACCCGTGACGCCCACCACGATCACCACCTGAACCACAAACGGCACGATCGTAATGGTCAGTAGCGAAAATTTGGGGAGACGTACGCGTAAAAGGCGATCGCGGCGTGGGTTAGACATGCGTCAATTCGTCGATCAGGAATAAGGCAAGTAGACCACCTCACCAACCGATTCGTATTACGCTCGATTGTACGGTGGGATTGGGTGAGACCCAAGTGTTACGTTTGATCTATGGACACTGTGATCCTACTCAATTGCTAGAATTTGCGGTGGATCGTGCGGTAACAAACAGACGTGGAGAAACGCATCCATCCGAGTTTTGCTCGGTTCTAACCCACAAAGCGTCAACCTAGCTGGTAGACGAGCAGGTTTGTCTGAACGTCTAGCCAGGGAATCCCCGCGCCTTTCGGTCGGGAAGATGTCAATTATGTCTGCAACAATTAACGAACGTGTGGATGCTCTGCCGAATAGCGGTATGACCATCTTTGCTCTCAAGGCTTTAGATTTCGTGATTCCAGGCGAATGGAATAACCTGACCGGCTGGGAAAATACCATCCGTACCGTGACGGGCGAAGAGGACGCGAGTGTGATTCAGATGGTCAGCGATCGCGCGATCGATCTGTACAACGACTCCTCTCAGGGCTATCAAAACGCGCTCTGGCTCTACGACACGATCGACTCAGCGGGTAGCGCCCTCGGGACGGCAGCACTGGCGAATAAGGTCGGTGAAAAAGTGCCGCTGTTGGGTTTGCTGAATAAACTAACGCCCCGTCCTGACAAGGCTCAGGCGATCGATCTCAGCCTCAAGCTGATTGTTGAAATCATCGCCTTTTGCAAAATTAACGGCATTCCGGGCGATAGCGTTGGGGATTTCATGACCTCCCTCCGTGAGTACGGTAGCGAGTCACTCATGCGGATGGTGGCGCTGGTGTGCTTCGATGGTTTGATTCCCCTCGGGCCTGATTTTATCGGTCTGGTAACGGATAAGTTAGCCGCCCTGACGGAGAAGGATCTGACGGATAACTCCGGCTTTAAGCAAATCAAGCGGTTCATTCCCGATCGCGGTGCCGGTGGACAGTTGGGCTTTATTCAGACCAGTTTTGGCACTGTGAGTGATTGGATGGGCAATTTTGTCACGGCTCACGATCTGACACCGCAAAAGGTGATAAGCAGTTTGCAGTCATTTATCGAGGTCAGTGATGACAAGCTCGATTATGTGGCGGCTTTTTTGGATATGAGTACGAACTACTACGCCCATACGGGTGTGCAAACCTTGGCGAAGCGCTTAATCGATCGGGCGTACGCTGAGATTTAGGTGCTATCGATCGCCGCTAAGGTTTGAGGGATAGGATCAGCCGATCGAGGTCGGCGCG